>NZ_WWFY01000079.1:0-6424 GCF_009864975.1 Pseudonocardia sp. SID8383 | reverse complement strand
CCGGCTTCGGGGCGTCGCGCGGTCGGGCCGCCCGCGCCCGGCGCCGGGCCCGGCGCCGATCGGGCCGGGCGCACGATCGACACGAGCGAGGGTGCCGGTGCCGTTCGTGGCACCGGCACCCTCGCTCGTGGTGATCACGGTCGGAGCCGCCGGTTCCGGCGGCGGCGCTCACCCCGTCGCCGCGGCCAGCTCCCGGAACGACGCCATCATGACCGCGGCCAG
This sequence comes from Pseudonocardia sp. SID8383, assembly GCF_009864975.1. Lineage (NCBI taxonomy): Bacteria > Bacillati > Actinomycetota > Actinomycetes > Pseudonocardiales > Pseudonocardiaceae > Pseudonocardia > Pseudonocardia sp. SID8383. The sequence continues at coordinate 6,202 of NZ_WWFY01000079.1, read as the reverse complement.
GTTGTAGACCACCAGCTGCGCGCCACCCGCGAACGACGCCGCGGCCGCGTCCGCCGAACCCGCCAGGTCGGCCCGTACGGCGTCCCGGACCGCCGGGTCGGCGCGCACCGACTCCAGCATCCCGGCGACGGACGGGTCGGTGCCCGTGCGGGACGCACCCAGGTCCGCGACACCGACGAGCCAGCCGTCGATACCGTCCACGCCGACGATCTCCCCGGCGCGCGCGAGGGCGCCGGGCGACTCCAGCATCGCCACGACCAGCACGTCCTCGGCCGCCGCGCGATGCTCCTCGGCGGTGACGCTGCCGAACCTCCCCGCCCGCGGGTAGGTCGCGAACCCCCGTGTGCCGTGTGGGGGGTAGCGCAGCGCCCGCACCAGTGCCGTGGCCTGTGCGGCGTCCTCCACGTGCGGGGCGACGATCCCGCGGGCGCCCTGGTCGAGCGCCCGCTGGGCGAGGTGGTGTTCGTCCTCCCCGGGGCGGACGAGCACCGGCAGGCCGTGCGCGTCGGCGAACGCGATGTGGGCGCGCAGCATCGACACGTCGGCCGGCCCGTGCTCGCAGTCGATCAGTACGAAGTCCAGACCGGCGACGGCGAGCATCTCCACGATCTCCTCGCAGGGCATCCGCACCAGCGCCCCGGCGAGCCGCTCCCCGGCGGCGACCCGCGCCCTCACGCGATCATCCCGGCGGACAGGTCGACGTCGGCGCCGGACAGCCCCGGCATGGCGAGCATCGCGACGACCGCCGCGCCCACCTCGTCGGCGGTGATCATCCGGCCGAGCGCGGCCCGCCCGACGAACGCCGCACGCGCCGCGGCGACGTCGGTGCCGGTCCGCTGCGCCTCCAGCGCGAAGTTCCGGTCCATCCGGTCGCCCTCGACGGGGCCGGGGGACAGCGCGTTGACCCGCACCCCGGCCGGGCCCGCCTCGAACGCGAGCGTCGAGGTCAGGCCGAGCACCGCGGTCTTCGACGCGCAGTAGGGCGTGCGCCGGGCCAGCGGCCGCTTCCCCGACACCGAGGCCACGTTGACCACGTCGCCGTCCCCGCGGTCGAGCATCGGCGGCAGGAACGCCCGGCACACCAGGTAGGTGCCGCGCACGTTGACCGCGAACACCTCGTCCCACTCCTGCGGGCTCACCTCGACCAGCGGGGCCACCGGACCGGCGATCCCGGCGTTGTTGACGACGATCGAGACCTCCTCGTCGGCGAGCCGGACCGCCAGGTCCGCGACGGAGTCCGGGTCGGCGACGTCGCACACCTCGGCCCGGGCGGCGGGCCCGATCCGGGCCGCGGTCGCGGTGAGGGCGTCGGCACGCCGCCCGGCCAGCACGACCCGCGCCCCGGCACGGGCCAGGTGCGACGCGATCGCCGCACCCAGCCCGCTGCCGCCGCCGGTCACCAGCGCGGTGCGTCCCGTGACCGGCGTGCTCACGACCCGGCCACCGGTGCCGGGCTCCCGAGCGGCGCGATCTCGTCCAGCCAGTCGATGCGGTCCCCACCGTGCCGCCAGGCCCGCAGGTCCCCGGAGCGGGCGTGCCCCTCGAACAGCTCCACCCGCGACGCGCGCCCGCACACCCGGCCGAGCTCGGCGCTCGTCGCGGGGTCGCGGACCTCCTGGTAGGTGCAGGTCTTGAGGTACTTCCCGACCCACAGCCCGCCCGTGTAGCGCGCGGCACCGAGCGTCGGGAGCACGTGGTTCGTCCCGATCACCTTGTCTCCGTAGGACACGCAGGTGTTCTCGCCGAGGAACAGCGCACCGTAGTTGCGCATCCGCTCCAGGGCGTCGCGGGGCTCGGCGGTGAGGACCTGGACGTGCTCGGCGGCGAGGTCGTCGGCGACCCGCCACATCTCGTCGGCGTCGTCGCACACGACGATCCGGCCGTGGTCGTGCCACGCGGGCCCGGCCAGGTCGTTCGTGGGCAGGCCCGGCAGCAGCCGCCCGACCAGGTCGAGCACGGCCCGGCCCAGCGTCTCGGAGGTCGTGACGAGCACGGCGGGGGAGTCCGGGCCGTGCTCGGCCTGTGACAGCAGGTCGACGGCGACGGTCAGCGGGTCCGCGGTCCCGTCGGCGACGACGAGGATCTCGGTGGGGCCGGCGAACAGGTCGATGCCGACCTCGCCGAAGAGCTGCCGCTTCGCCTCCGCGACATAGGCGTTGCCCGGACCGGCCAGCATGTCGACCGGGGAGACCGACCCGGTGCCCAGCGCCATCGCCGCGACGGCCTGGACCCCGCCGAGGACGTGGATCTCGTCGGCGCCGGCCAGGTGCATCGCCGCCACCGTCGCCGCCGGGACCTCGCCGCGGATCGGAGGCGTGGCCGCGACCACGTGCGGCACCCCCGCGGCCTTCGCGGTCACGATCGTCATGTGCGCCGAGGCGGTCAGCGGGTACCGCCCGCCGGGTACGTACGCGCCCGCCGAGCCGACCGGCACGTGCCGGTGCCCGAGGACCACCCCGGGCAGCGTCTCGACCTCGACGTCGTGCAGGGACTCCCGCTGGACCCGCGCGAAGTTCCGGACCTGGTCCTGCACGAACCGGATGTCGTCGACGACCTGCTGCGGCAGCGACGCGACCAGCTCGTCGACCCGCGCGGGGGTCAGGCGCTCCGGCGCGCGGCCGTCGAACCGGTCCGCGTACTCCCGCACCGCCGCGTCGCCGCGCGTCCGCACGCCGTCCACGATCGCCCGCACCCGTGCGGCGACGCCCTCGTCGCTGCGGCGCGGGGCCGACCCCGTCGCGCTCTTCAGTTCCTGCGACATTCCGTCCTCCCTGGCATAACATACGTATGCGCTACGGCTCCGCAGTGAACGGCGGTGACGCGCCGCTGTCAAGGGTGTGTCCCGGGGCGCACTAGGCTCGACGCACGGTCGGGGGAAGGGCGGACATGGTCACCAGTCGCGACGTGGCGAGGCTCGCCGGGGTCTCGCAGCCGACGGTGTCGCGCGCGCTCACCGATCACCCCCGGGTCTCCGAGGCGACCAAACGCAGGGTCCGTGAGGCGGCCCTGGCGCTGGGCTACTCGACCAACGCGATCGGGCGCGCGCTGTCGGTGGGCCGCTCGAACCGGATCGGGCTGGTCGTCGCCGACCTGGAGAACCAGTTCTACGCGAACATGATCGGCCCGCTGCACCACGAGCTGGAGGCCCTCGGCCACGAGCTCGTGCTGATCACCGAGTCGGCCGGGACCGCGCCGCTGCCCGAGCGGGTCGCCGCGCACGGCCTGGCCGGGGTGGTGCTCTCGACGACGACGGTGGACTCCATCCAGCCCGCCCGGCTGCGCGACCGCGGCGTGCCGTTCGTCTACCTGAACCGGACCGCGCCCAGCGTGGCCGCCGATGCGGTGACCGTCGACCCCGAGCAGGGCGTGCGCGAGGTGGTCGCGGAGGCCGTCCGCCTGGGGCACACCCGGATCGGGGCCATCTTCGGGCCGCGCAACACCAGTACCGGTGAGCTGCGCGAGCAGGTCGTCCGCACGGTGCTCGACGAGCACGGGCTGGCGCTCGCCCAGCGCGACGTCCTGCACGGTCCGTTCGACTTCGCGACCGGTCGCGAGGGGTTCCGTACGCTGCACGAGCGGGCCGGTGGTCCGACCCTGCTGCTGTGCGGCAACGACGTCGTCGCGCTCGGGGCGCTCGACGCGGCCGCCGAGGCCGGCGTCCCGGTGCCCGGTCACACCTCAGTGGTCGGCTTCGACGACCTGCCCACCTCACGCTGGGCCCTGGTCCGGCTCAGCACCGTCGCCTACGACCTCGACGAGGTCGCCCGGGAGTCCGCGCGGCTGGTCGTCGCCCGGCTGACCGACCCCGGGGCCGCGCCGCGGCACGTCGTGTATCCGACGCACTACGTCGCCCGTGCCACCGTGGCCGCGCCCCGGGCGTAGCCGCTCCCGTCGCCGGAAATCCCCGCGGGACCCTTGCCCGTCGGTTGTGCATACGCATACAGTGCGAGGTGCACGGAATCGACGAGGAAGGACCACCATGACGCTCGACCCGGTCGCGTACGAGCCCTACAACGACCCGGACGACTTCATCCGCGAGGTGACCGACCGGATCTGGGTCCAGCGGGACGTGTCCTACATCGTCGACAACTACGAGCCGGACTCGATCGTCCACGGCGGGCTCGGCACCGTGATCGGCCGCGACGGGGTGATCGAGGGCAGCCTGATGCGCATCGCGGGCACCCCGCAGCACGTCGGTCAGGCCGAGGACGTGGTCTGGGAGGCCCGCGGCGACGACGCGTTCCTGAGCTCGCACCTGGTCTTCTCGGCCGACGAGATCCTCGTCGACGGCGTCGTGAAGCGGATCCGCAAGCGCACCATCGCCAACTGCCTCTACCGCCGCGGCCGCATGGTCGAGGAGTGGGTGGTCCGCGACGAGCTCGCCGAGTGCCTGCAGCGGGGCATCGACCCGGCCGAGGCGGCCCGGGGGCAGCGTTTCCGCGGCTACCAGGGCTCGATGACCGAGGAGCCGCCGAAGGACGTGCTCGCCGTCGGCGACAGCGGGCCGCGGCCGGACGACTTCCGGCCCGAGTGCGAGATGGTGCTGGAGTTCCTCGACGAGGTCTGGAACTCCCGGCGCTACCAGAAGGTCACCGACTACATGCACCGTGACCTGTTCCTGCACACCGTCGGGGACCAGACCGTCGTGCGTCCGGACGGCTACCAGCGCGACCTGCTCGCGCTCGTCGCACCGTTCCCCGACGCCCGGTTCGAGGTCCGCGACGTCCAGACGAACCACGCCGAGCGCTACGCCGGCCTGCGGATCGCGGTGACCTGGGTGATGCGCGGGACCTACCGCGGGACACCGGCGTTCGGTCCGCTCACCGGGGGCGAGGTGGAGCTGCTCGGCGTCTCGCAGTTCCTGGTCCAGGACGGCCGCATCGTCAAGGAGGTCCGGGTGTTCGACGAGATCGCGCTGCGTGCGCAGATCGACGCCGGCCGGACCGAGGCGTTCACCGACACCAACATCTACTGACCGGAGCACCGACATGCACGACACGGTGGTCAGCGCGGACGAGCTCGCCCGCCGCACCGTCCGGCACGCGGACTGGGTCCCGTGCAAGGCCGCGTTCATCGACTGCCGCACCCCCGGCTCGGACCGGAAGGACAACTACTCCTTCATCGGCCCCGGGGTCACGCAGAACGCGTCCCAGCACGTCAACCTCCGCGAGCCGCACGGCTTCAACCTCGGTGCGGCGGGTATGCCGCACGGCACCACGAACAGCCTGCACCTGCACTTCACCGCCGAGGTCTTCATCAACTTCGACGGCGACTACCAGCTGCGGTGGGGACCCGACGGCACCCAGGGCGGCTACCGCAGCGTCGACGGCGACGTCGTCTCCGTCCCGCCGTGGATCTTCCGCGGCTTCACCAACGTCGGCGACGACGACGGCATCCTGCTCACGGTCCTGGGTCGCGACGACACCGGCGGCATCATCTGGGGCCCCACGGTCCTGACCGAGGCGGCCGGTCACGGCCTGCACCTCACGGCGGACAACCGGCTCATCGACACCGTCGCCGGGGACCCGCTGCCCGACGACGTCGCGCTGATCCGGCCGATGGAGCAGGCCGAGATCGACCGGCTCGACGTCTACACCCCCGAGCAGTTCCGCAGCCGGGTCGTGCACGTCGCCGACCGGCCGTGGGTGGCCGAGCCCTATTTGTGCTCGCGGCTGCCCGGCGGTGGCGCCGAGCTCGCCCCGGTCATCGGCTGGGGCACCGCGGAGAGCCGGGCCGCGGCACCGCGGCTGCTCGACCCGCACGGGTTCGCGCTGGCGTGGCTGCGTGCCCTGCCCGGGGACGGCGTGCTCACCCACCGGCACGACGCGACCCAGGTGCTGACGGTGAAGGCCGGCCACTGGGCGGTCACCCTCAACACCGGCGAGGACGCGCGCACCGTCGAGCTCGGCCCGCGGGACACCCTGTCGGTGCCGCCCGGTGCCTGGCGGTCGATGACGGCGCTCGACGCCGACGGCGGCCGGACCGCCACCCCCGGCACCGGTGAGCTGCTGGTCGTCACCGGTGGCGACGGCCGGGTCCGGCACGAGTGGGCGCGCGAGGTCGTGGCCGGTGCCCGGGACCGGGGCCGGGTGCTCGACGCCGACGGCTACCTCGCACCGGCCGCGGTGCTGGCCTTCGCGGCCGAGGACGACTGAGGCCGGGCCGATGCCGGGGACGGGACCCACGGGGCCGACGGGGGCGG
>NZ_WWFY01000784.1:0-9999 GCF_009864975.1 Pseudonocardia sp. SID8383 | reverse complement strand
CGACCGGGGCAGGCTCGGCGGCGCCGCGTTCCCGCGGGCTCTCGGACTCGACGCGGGCGTGCCGGGCGGGCACCGCGAGGCGCAGGACGTCGGCCATCACCCCGGCGTAGCGGTCGGCGACGGCCCGGGCCAGCCCGGCCACCTCGGCGGTGAGCACCGGTTCGGGCGAGACGACCTTGTCGACCCAGGCGAGCTTCCCGGCGTGGGCGGTGTCGTCGGAGCGCTCCAGCAGGAAGCCGTCGACCAGGCGGCCGGCGAAGCGCACCCGCACCCGCACACCGGGGACGGCGGCGTCGTCGAGATGGGTCGGGACGCGGTAGTCGAAGGTCCGGTCCAGGTGCGGCAGCGCGACGTCGACCAGCACCCGCGCGACCGGACGGGCCGGGGCGGGCTGCCACTGCCCCCGGTCGCGCCCCGGGCGGCGGGCGCGGGCCGCCGGTGCCGTACGCGGAGAGCTCACGTCGAGGGTCTACCACGCGGCACCGACGCCACCCGGAGACGCCCGTGGCCGCCGACCGCGCGGGGCGGTCGACGGCCACGGGGCACGTGCTCGGCGCTCAGCCGCCGGCGACCGACTTCAGGGCGTCGGCGCGGGAGGTGTCCTCCCACGGCAGCTCGACGTCGGTGCGGCCGAAGTGGCCGTACGCGGCGGTCGGCCCGTAGATCGGGCGCAGCAGCTTCAGGTCGCGGATGATCGCGGCCGGGCGCAGGTCGAAGACCTCCTCGATGGCGGCCTGGATCCGCGCCGGGTCGACGTTCTCCGTGCCGAAGGTCTCCACGAACAGCCCGACCGGGGCGGCCTTGCCGATCGCGTAGGCGACCTGGACCTCGATCCGCCCGGCGAGCCCGGCGGCGACGGCGTTCTTGGCGACCCACCGCATGGCGTATGCGGCGGAGCGGTCGACCTTCGACGGGTCCTTGCCGGAGAAGGCGCCGCCACCGTGGCGGGCCATGCCGCCGTAGGTGTCGACGATGATCTTGCGGCCGGTGAGGCCCGCGTCACCCATCGGGCCGCCGAGCACGAAGCGGCCGGTCGGGTTGACCAGCAGCCGCGGCTGCGACGGGTCCCAGCCCAGCGCCTCCACCTCGGGCGTGACGACGTGCTTGAGGATGTCGGGAGCCAGCATGCCGTCGAGGTCGACGTCCGCGGCGTGCTGGGAGGACAGGACCACGGTGTCGAGCCGGACCGGCTTGTCGCCGTCGTACTCGATGGTGACCTGGGTCTTCCCGTCCGGGCGCAGGTAGGGCAGCGTGCCGTTCTTGCGGACCTCGGTCAGCCGGCGCGACAGGCGGTGCGCCAGCGCGATCGGCAGCGGCATCAGCTCGGGGGTGTCCTCGCAGGCGTAGCCGAACATCAGGCCCTGGTCGCCGGCGCCCTGCTTGGCGATCTCGTCCTCGGCGGACTCGACGCGCTTCTCGTAGGCGGTGTCGACCCCCTGGGCGATGTCGGGCGACTGCGCACCGATGGCGATGTTGACGCCACAGGAGGAGCCGTCGAAGCCCTTGGCGGAGGAGTCGTAGCCGATCTCGAGGATCTTCTCCCGCACCAGCTGCGGGATCTCGACGTAGGCGTTGGTGGTGACCTCACCGGCGACGTGCACCTGACCGGTGGTCACCAGGGTCTCGACGGCGACCCGGCTGCTCGGGTCCTGCGCGAGCATGGCGTCGAGGATCGTGTCGCTGACCGCGTCACAGATCTTGTCGGGGTGGCCCTCGGTGACCGACTCGCTGGTGAACAGGCGACGGCTCGTGTTGGACACGCGCAGTTTCTCCATCCCGTTGGAAACGTTCTCCGCTCCGGCGCGACGACGTCGTCGCGCTCGCTCGGACGCACGACCATGATCGCGAGCGCCCCTCGGATGCAGGGTAGTCCAGACCGGCCGCCCGTACGGGACTCGCACGAGGGAACTCACACACGGAGCGTGACAACACCCGGAGAATCCGCTACCCGGTGTCGCCGGATGGGGTGATTGACCCTCTGCTCACGAATCGAACGGGCGTCGGCTCGTTGGGCGGGACAACACCTCGCACGCCCCGCGGGGTCGCCCACGAACGGATCCGCACGGTGGCCTCCCCGGCCCCGGCGGCACGGAGGTTGTTCCACCATGAAGCCGAACTCGCGACGCGTCGCAGCCGTCCTCGGCGCACTGGCCGTGGCCGGCGTCACCACCACCGGCATCGTCGCCGGCACCGCGTCGGCCGCCGGTACCGGCACCTGCACCCAGAGCGTCAACGTCCGCTCCGAGCCCGAGGCCGACGCGCCGATCGTCGGCGTGTGCGAGCGGGGTGAGTCCACCTCGACCGGAGAGACCCAGGACGGGTTCGTCGAGCTCCCCGAGTACGGCGGCTGGGCGATGACCCGGTACGTCTCGACCTCCGGCTCCGAGGGCTACGGGTCGTCGGAGGACTCGCTGACCCCGAGCAGCGCCGAGCGGTCGGCCCCGTCGACCTCGTCGCCGTCCACGTCGAGCCCGCGCTCGACCTCCTCGGCGACGCCGTCCACGTCCTCGCCGCGGTCGACCTCGTCGGCCACGCCGTCCACGTCGGGTGAGGGGTCGGGCGAGGGGTCCGACTCCTCCTCCGACGAGGCGGAGCCGACGCGCAGCTCCTTCTTCGACGAGGACTGAGTCCGGTCGCACACGACGACGGGCCCGCACCGGGGGTTCTCCGGTGCGGGCCCGTCGTCGTGTCCGGGGGTGCTCAGCGCAGGCGCGGGACGACCGCGTCCCAGATGCGGGAGGCGAGCAGCGCCTTCGAGCCGAACGGCAGCTCGTCCTCGCCGCCGTCGCGGGCGAGCAGCCAGCCGGCGTTGTCCGTGGTCTCGAAGGCCTTGCCGTCGCCGACCGCGTTCACCACCAGCAGGTCACAGCCCTTGCGGGCGAGCTTGGCGCGGCCGTGGTGGAGCACGTCCCCGTCGGCGTCGCCGGTCTCGGCGGCGAACCCGACCACGACCTGACCCGACCGCGGCGGGTCGGCCACGAGCCCGGCGAGGATGTCGGGGTTCTGGGTCAGCCGCAGCGGCGCCGGCTCCGCGTCGCCGCGCTTGATCTTGTCGGCGGCGGTGTCGACCGGCCGGAAGTCCGCGACGGCGGCGGCCATCACCACGGCGTCCGCGTCCACGGCCGCACCGCGGACGGCGGCCTCCATGGCGACGGCGGTCCCCGCGGCGACCACGTCCACCCCCGCCGGGGCGCCGAGGTCCGCGGTGTGCCCGGCGACGAGCGTCACCCGCGCGCCGCGCTGGGCGGCGACCCGGGCCAGCGCCCAGCCCTGCCGGCCCGAGGACCGGTTGCCGAGGAAGCGGACCGGGTCGAGGTCCTCCCGGGTCCCACCGGCACTGACGACCACGTGGCGGCCCTCCAGGTCCCGCGGCAGCGCGTCCGGGCGCTCCAGCAGCAGCCGGGCCAGGTCGACGATCTCGGCCGGGTCGGGCAGCCGGCCCTTGCCGGTGTCCGCGCCGGTCAGCCGGCCCGCGGCGGGTTCGATCACCACCGTGCCGCGGGCGCGCAGCAGGGCGACGTTGTCGACCGTCGCGGGGTGCTCCCACATCTCGGTGTGCATCGCGGGCGCCAGCACCACCGGGCACCGGGCGGTCAGCAGCGCCGCGGTCAGCAGGTCGTCGGAGCGGCCGTGCGCGAGGCGGGCCATGAGGTCCGCGGTGGCCGGGGCGACGACGACGAGGTCCGCGCCCTTGCCCAGGGCCACGTGCGGCACCTCGTGGACGTCGTGGAACACCCCGGTGGCGACGGGCCGGCCGGACAGGGCCTCGAACGTCGCGGCCCCGACGAACCGCAGCGCGGACTCGGTGGGGATCACCCGCACCGCGTGGCCGGACTCGGTCAGGCGACGCAGCACCTCGGCGCTCTTGTAGGCGGCGATGCCGCCGGAGACGCCGAGGAGCACCTCGGGAGGAGCCATCGAGAGGTCTTACTCGCCCTCGGTGTGCTCGAGCATCCCCGCCTGGATCTCGCGCATCGCGATCGACAGCGGCTTCTCGCGCGGGCCCGGCTCGACGAGCGGGCCGACGTACTCGAGCAGGCCCTCACCGAGCTGGGAGTAGTAGTCGTTGATCTGCCGGGCGCGCTTGGCCGCGTAGATGACCAGAGCGTACTTCGAGCTGACCTGGCCGAGCAGGTCGTCGATCGGCGGGTAGGTGATGCCCTCGGGGGCGGTGGCGGTGCCGGTGGGCGTGCTCACGTGGTGGACTCCTGAAGAACGAGGGGGACCTGGGGCGCTCAGACGGCGCCGCGGTCGACCGCCAATGCTACCAACCGGCCGATCACGGCCTGCAGGTCGTCGTTGACGACCACCTCGTCGAACTCCCCCTGGGCGTCCATCTCCTCGATGGCGGTCCGCAGCCGGCGCTCGCGCTGCTCGGGGGTGTCGGTGCCGCGGTCGGTGAGCCGGCGGGCCAGCTCCTCCATCGAGGGTGGCGCGACGAAGACGGTGACGGCCTCGGGCAGGACCCGTTTGACCGACCGGGCGCCCTGCAGGTCGACCTCGACCAGGACCGGACGGCCCCGGTCGAGAGCCTGCTCGACGGGCACCCGGGGCGTGCCGGAGCGCTGCAGCCCGCCGTGCACCTCGGCCCACTCGAGGAGTTCGCCGCGCTCGATGAGCGCGTCGAACTCCTCGCGGGACACGAAGCGGTAGTCACGGCCGTCCACCTCGCCCGGCCGCGCGGGCCGGGTCGTGGCGGACACGCTGAACAGCAGCTCCGGCAGCGCCTCGCGCAGTCCCGCGACCACGCTGCTCTTGCCCACCCCGGACGGCCCGGCCAGCACGAGCAGCCGCCCGCGGGCGGGGCCGGTCCGGCCGGAGGGCATGACGGAGGAGGTGTCGGTCACGGGACGCCCGGATCAGCTCGGGTAGCGCTCGAGCAGCGCCTTGCGCTGCCGGTCACCCAGGCCACGCAGACGGCGGCTGGTCGCGATCTCCAGCTCCTCCATGATCTGCTGGGCGCGGACCTTGCCGACGTTCGGCAGGGCCTCGAGCAGAGCCGAGACCTTCATCTTGCCGAGGACCTCGTCGGTCTCGGCCTTCTTCAGCACCTCCTCGAGGGTGGTGCCGCCGCGCTTGAGGCGGTCCTTCAGCTCGGCCCGGGCCCGGCGCGCGGCCGCGGCCTTCTCCAGCGCGGCGGCGCGCTGTTCCTCGGTCAGCTGGGGAAGGGCCACGGTTGGTTCCTCCGTACTTTCCTGTGTCGTTCTCGTCGTTCTCGCCGCCGTGATCCCGGCTCGCGCCGGGGTGTCGCGTCAGCGATCGGGTGGTGGGTCGCACCGACCCGTCCGGGGGACGTCCCCGGCGTCGTATTCGAACGTACCCACGACCTCCACGGAGGCGTCAATGGGGGTCCCACCTCCGGTTTCGGCCGTCAGGAGGTGATCAACGGCACCCTGTTCGAACCACGACAGGAGTGCCATCCGGCTCCCCCGTAGGGCGGGTCGGCGCAGTGCTGCCCGCCGGACGGGGCAGCCGGCCCGCCACCGGACGCGCCCGATCGACGTCCCGGTGCGCCCGGGGGCGCCCGGCGGGTGGAGTGGACCGCCCGGCGCGGGTCCGGCGTCGCCTGCCCACCACCGGACCCGTGCCGTCCCGGAGTCCATGATCGCGACGCGTGAGGTGTCCGGTGCCGGATCCGGCACCGGACACCTCACAGCAGACGATCATCGGGACCGGCGCCCGCTCAGTGCGCCCCGGCGGCGGTGGAGGCCAGCTCCTCCGCGAGCAGGTGTGCCGCGTCCCGCAGGGCGACGGTGTCGGGGCCGGCCCGCAGCACACCGCGCGCCGACACCGGCAGGACCGGGCCCGCGGTGCCGGCGAACCGCGACACCACGTCGGCCGGGCTCGCGCCCTGGGCACCGAGCCCGGGCACCAGCACCGGGCCGTTCAACGCGGTCAGGTCCAGGCCGTGCTCGTGGGTGCCGCCGACGACGACGCCCACCGCGCCGCGGGGCTGCGCACCGGCGTTGCGGGCGGCGGCGTCGTCGACCATCCGCTGGGCGACGCTCACCCCGTCCGCCGTCGTGGCGCACTGCACCGCGGCACCGTCCGGGTTGGACGTGCGGGCCAGCACGAACACCCCGCGCCCGGCCTCGTCGGCGGCGGTCAGCGCCGGCTCCAGCGACCCGAAACCCAGGTAGGGCGACAGCGTGAGCGCGTCCGCCGCGAGCGGCGCGCCGACGCGCAGATAGGCGTCGGCGTAGCCGTCCATGGTGGAGCCGATGTCGCCGCGCTTGGCGTCGAGCAGGGTCAGGGTGCCCGAGCCCGCGAACCCGGCGAGCAGCCGTTCCAGCACCGCGACGCCCGCCGAGCCGTGCCGCTCGAAGAACGCCGCCTGCGGCTTGACCACCGACACCGCCCCGGCGAACGCCGCGTGGCAGCGGTCGGCGAACGCGGCGAGGCCGTCGGCGTCGTCGGTGAGGCCCCAGGCCGCCAGCAGCGCCGGGTGCGGGTCGATCCCGACGCACAGCGGCCCGTGGGCGGCGACGGCCCCGTCGAGCCGGGCGGCGAAGCTCACGCCTTCGCCTTCAGCGCCGCGTGCGCCTGCTGGAGCGACCGCACGCCGAGCCCGCCCGAGGCGAGCGCCTCGATGCCCTGCACCGCGGCCGCGGTCCCCTGCACCGTGGTGATGCACGGCACCCCGCGCGACACCGCGGCGGCGCGGATCTCGTAGCCGTCGACGCGCGGACCGGGGTTCCCGACCGGGGTGTTGACGATCAGGTCGACGTCCCCGGCGAGGATGGTGTCGACGATCGTCGGGGTCTCCGGTCCGGATCCCTCGCTGTGCTTGCGCACCACGGTGACATCGATCCCGTTGCGGCGCAGCATCTCCGCGGTGCCCTCGGTGGCGAGGACCTCGAAGCCCATGTCGGCCAGGCGGCGGATCGGGAACACCATCGCCCGCTTGTCGCGGTCGGCGATGGACACGAACACCGTGCCCGAGGTCGGCAGCGAGCCGTAGGCGGCGGCCTGCGACTTGGCGAACGCCGGGCCGAAGGCGGAGTCGAAGCCCATGACCTCGCCGGTGGACTTCATCTCCGGGCCGAGCAGCGGGTCGACGCCCTGGCCCGCGGTGTTGCGGAACCGGTTGAACGGCAGTACCGCCTCCTTGACCGCGACCGGGGAGTCGGCGGGCAGCGCGCCGCCGTCGCCGGTCGCCGGGAGCAGGCCCTCGCCGCGCAGGTCGGCGATGGTGGCGCCGAGCATGATCCGGGCGGCGGCCTTGGCCAGCGGCACCGACGTCGCCTTGGACACGAACGGCACCGTCCGCGACGCCCGCGGGTTGGCCTCCAGCACGTAGAGCACGTCGCCGTGCAGGGCGTACTGGACGTTGAGCAGCCCGCGCACGCCGACGCCGTGCGCGATGGCGGCGGTGGCCTCGCGGACCTTCGCCAGCACCGAGGAGCCCAGCGTGATCGGCGGCAGGGTGCAGGAGGAGTCCCCGGAGTGGACCCCGGCCTCCTCGATGTGCTCCATCACGCCGCCGAGGTAGATCTCCTCGCCGTCGCACAGGGCGTCGACGTCGATCTCGATGGCGTCGTCGAGGAACTTGTCGACCAGCACCGGGCGGTCCGGGGAGATGGTGGTGGCGCGGGCGATGTAGCCGGCCAGGGTCGCCTCGTCGTAGACGATCTCCATGCCGCGTCCGCCGAGCACGTAGGACGGCCGCACCAGCACCGGGTAGCCGATCCGGGTGGCGATCCCCCGGGCCTGCTCGAAGGAGGTGGCCATGCCGAACTCCGGGGCGGGCAGGCCTGCCTTGCGCAGGACCTCGCCGAACGCGCCGCGGTCCTCGGCCAGGTCGATCGCGGCCGCGGAGGTCCCGACGACGGGCACCCCGGCGTCGGTGAGGCGCTGGGCCAGCCCCAGCGGGGTCTGCCCGCCGAGCTGCACGATGACGCCCGCGACGGTGCCGGAGGCCTGCTCGGCGTGCACGACCTCCAGGACGTCCTCGAAGGTCAGCGGCTCGAAGTAGAGACGGTCGGCGGTGTCGTAGTCGGTGGACACCGTCTCCGGGTTGCAGTTGACCATGACGGTCTCGAACCCGGCGGCACGCAGCGCCATGACCGCGTGCACGCAGGAGTAGTCGAACTCGATGCCCTGCCCGATGCGGTTCGGGCCGGAGCCGAGGATCAGGACCTTCGGCTTCTCGGTCTGCGGGGCGATCTCCGACTCGGCCGCGGGGTCGGTCTCGTAGGCCGAGTAGTGGTACGGCGTCCTCGCCGCGAACTCGGCGGCGCAGGTGTCGACGGTCTTGTAGACCGGCCGGATACCGAGGCGGTGGCGCAGGGTGCGCACGCCGTCCTCACCGGCGAACTCGGGGCGCACCGCGGCGAGCTGACGGTCGGACAGGCCGTGGCGCTTGGCCCGGCGCAGCAGGTCGGCGTCGAGGACGGGTGCGGCCTCGAGCTCGGCACGGATCTCGCCGAGCAGCGCGATCTGGTCGACGAACCAGGGGTCGATGCCGGAGGTCTTGGCGACGTCGTCGACCGACTGGCCGGAGCGCAGCGCGCGCTCGACCTCGTAGATGCGGCCGTCGACCGGGACGGTGTACTGCGGTTCGCCCTCCGGGTCGGGAGCGGTCCAGAACCCGGCCCGCTCCCGCTCCATCGAGCGCAGCGCCTTGCCCAGCGCCTCCGGGAACGAGCGGCCCAGCGCCATCGCCTCGCCGACGGACTTCATGGTCGTCGTCAGCTCGGGGTCGGCGCCGGGGAACTTCTCGAACGCGAACCGCGGGATCTTGACCGCCACGTAGTCCAGCGACGGCTCGAACGCGGCGATGGTCTCACCGGTGATGTCGTTGCGGATCTCGTCGAGGGTGTAGCCGACGGCGAGCTTCGCGGCGATCTTGGCGATCGGGAAGCCGGTGGCCTTCGACGCCAGCGCGGAGGACCGCGAGACGCGCGGGTTCATCTCGATCACGACCAGGCGCCCGGTCTCGGGGTGGATCGCGAACTGGATGTTGCAGCCGCCGGTGTCGACGCCGACCGCGCGCAGCACGGCGATGCCGACGTCGCGCATGTGCTGGTACTCGCGGTCGGTCAGGGTCATCGCCGGGGCGACGGTGATCGAGTCACCGGTGTGCACGCCCATCGGGTCGATGTTCTCGATGGAGCAGATGACGACCACGTTGTCGTGGTGGTCGCGCATGAGCTCCAGCTCGTACTCCTTCCAGCCGAGCACCGACTCCTCGATGAGGACCTCGGTGACCGGGGAGGCGGCGAGCCCGGCGCCGGCGAGGCGCTCCAGGTCCTGCGCCGAGTGCGCCATGCCCGAGCCGAGCCCGCCCATGGTGAACGACGGCCGGATGACCACGGGCAGGCCCAGCTCGTCGGCGGCGGAGCGGACCTCCTCCATGGAGTGGCAGACCCGGGAGCGGGGGACGTCGCCGCCGACCCCGATCACGATGTCCTTGAACTTGAGCCGGTCCTCGCCGCGCTCGATGGCGTCGACGTCGGCGCCGATCAGCTCGACGCCGTGGCGCTCCAGGGCACCGTTCTCGTGCAGCGCGATCGCGGTGTTCAGTGCGGTCTGCCCGCCCAGGGTCGCGAGCATCGCGGTGACCGGGGTGCCGTTGTCGCGCTCGGCGACGATGACCTTCTCGACGAACTCCGGGGTGATCGGCTCGACGTAGGTGGCATCGGCGAACTCCGGGTCGGTCATGATCGTCGCCGGGTTGGAGTTGACCAGGGAGACCCGGATGCCCTCGGACTGCAGCACCCGGCACGCCTGGGTGCCGGAGTAGTCGAACTCGCAGGCCTGACCGATGACGATCGGCCCGGAGCCGATCACCATGACGTGGTCGATGTCGTCGCGGCGGGGCATCAGTGGTCCTCCTGCCGGGCCTGGTCGTGCCGGTCCGGGTGCTGCGGGGTGGATGGGGATCCGGTGGGCGGTGGCGGCCACGGGCGGTCGTCGACGGGCCGGGCACGGCCGGACACCGGGTCGCCGCCCGGTGCCGGGTCGGCCGGGGTGTCCTCGGCGTCCGGGGCGGCGGCG
>NZ_WWFY01000783.1:0-6696 GCF_009864975.1 Pseudonocardia sp. SID8383 | reverse complement strand
CCCCTGCGCGGACGGCGGGCCGGCTGGGCGCGCGCTCCGACGCCGCCTGCCACGCAGCCATGAGCGTCGGCATGGTCGTCATGCTCGCGGCGATGGTGGCGGGCTGGTGAGCGCCGGCCTCGACACCCGGCCCGGGGCGCCCGTCCCGCCGCCGGAGCGGCCCCCGCTGTTCCGGGGCCTGAAGGGACTCGTCACCCGGATCCACTTCTACGCGGGCCTGTTCGTCGGCCCGTTCCTGCTGGTCGCGGCGCTGACGGGGCTGCTCTACACGCTGTCGCCACCGATCGAGCGCTGGATGTACGCGGACGCGCTGACCGCCCCGGTCAGTGGCCCGGAGCTCCCGCTGTCCCGGCAGGTCGAGGCGGCCGTCGCGACCCAGCCCGGCCTGCCCGTCACCGAGATCCGGCCGTCGCGCGAGCCCGGCGCGACGACCCGGGTGTCGTTCGACGCCGACCTGCCCGAGAGCTACAGCCGCACCGTGTTCGTCGATCCGTACACCGCGCAGGTGCGGGCCACCCTCGACACCTACGCCGAGTGGCTCCCGGCCCGCGGCGTGATCGACAATCTGCACCGCTCACTGCTGCTGGGCGCCCCCGGACAGGTCTACACCGAGCTCGCGGCGTCCTGGCTGGCCGTGCTCACCCTGTCCGGCCTCGTGGTGCAGGTGACCCGCCGGGTACGACGACGCCGGGAGCGGCTGCTGCCGCGGACCGGCGGGTCGTCGCGGTCGCGACTGCGGTCCTGGCACGGCGCGGTGGGCGTCTGGGCCTCGGTCGGGTTCCTGTTCCTCGCCGCGACCGGCCTGACCTGGTCGCAGTTCGCCGGGGCCAACGTGGGCGCGCTGCGCACCGCCCTGGACTGGACGACGCCGTCGGTCAGCAGCACGCTGCCCGCCGCCGGTGGTGACGCGGCCGCGCCCGTGACGGGTGCCGCGACGGCACCGGTGGCCCCGCGGGCGGTCCCGGCCGTCGCCCAGCGGGTCCTGGACGCCGCGCGCGCCGACGGCCTCTCCGGACCGGTCGAGCTCACCCCGGGCGAGCCCGGCGAGGCCTGGACGGTCCAGCAGACGGTGCGCAGCTGGCCGTCGCAGCAGGACTCGGTCGCCGTGGCCCCGGCGACCGGGACGATCACCGACCGGCTCGCCTTCGCGGACTGGCCGGTCGCGGCGAAGCTCGCCCGCTGGGGTATCGACGCGCACATGGGCCTGCTGTTCGGCACCGTCAACCTGGTCGCGCTCGCCGCACTCGCGTCGGCCGTGGTCGTGCTGGTCGTGTGGGGCTACCGGATGTGGTGGCTGCGCAGGCCGACCCGGCCGGACGGGTCGCGCGGACTCGCCGGGCCGCCCGGGTCCCGGGAACGGCCCTCCCCCGCCGCGGTGGCGCTGGTCGGGCTGGCCGCGGTGGCGGCCGGGCTGGTGCTGCCGGTGCTGGGGGTCTCGCTGATCCTGTTCCTGCTCGTCGACGCCCTGGTCGCGGCCCGGCGGGACCGGCAGACCGGCGAGCCGGCGGGCTGACCCGTCCGGGGCGCGGGCGCGCAAGGCCCCGCGCGAGCGGGTAGACCTGGGGTCCCGTTCCCCGCGAAGGAGTCCTCCCGTGTTCCGGACCTCACCCGCCCCCTGGACGACGGCGGACATCCCGCCCCAGCAGGGCAGGACCGTGATCGTCACCGGCGCCACCAGTGGCCTCGGGCTGGAGACCACCCGGGCCCTGGTGCACGCCGGTGCGCGTGTCGTGCTGGCCGTACGGGACACCCTCCGCGGCGAGGAGATCGCCTCCGAGCTCGGTGGCGCGGTGTCGGTACGCCGGCTCGACCTGGCCGACCTCACCTCGGTCCGCGAGTTCGCCGCCGGGTTCGAGGGCACCGCCGACGTGCTGATCAACAACGCCGGCCTGATGGCGGTGCCGTTCTCCCGCACCGCGGACGGATTCGAGACCCAGCTCGGGGTCAACTTCCTCGGCCACTTCGCGCTGACCGGTCTGCTGGCCGACCGGATCACCGACCGCGTGGTGACGCTGTCCAGCGTGGCCCACCGGATGGGCCGGATCGGCATCGACGACCTGAATTTCGAGCGCCGCCGCTACGAGCGCTGGACTGCCTACGGCCAGTCCAAGCTCGCCTGCCTGATGTTCGCCTACGAGCTGGAACACCGGTTCGTGGCGGCCGGGTCGCGGCTGCGGTCGATGGCCGCGCACCCCGGGTACGCGGCGACGAACCTGCAGTCGCGCACCGAGTCCGTCCAGGACGCGCTGATGGGCGTGCTCAACAAGGTGGTCGCCCAGTCCGCGGCGGCCGGGGCGCTGCCGACGCTGTTCGCCGCAACCGTCCCGGACCTGCCCGGCGGGGCCTACATCGGACCGGACGGCATCGGCGAGGCCCGTGGCAACCCGCGTCCGGTCGGGTCCACCGCGGCCTCGCACGACCGACGGATGCAGCGGGCGCTCTGGGAGCGCGCCGAGGAGCTGACCCGGGTCACGTACCCGCTGTGAGCGGACGGTGGTGCGGGGGCCCGGTCGCGCCGGGCCCCCGCACCACCGGGTGTCTCAGAGCTTCGAGACGCGGGTGAAGTTCTCCGGGACGATCAGGTCGTCGCGGGAGAGCTCGTGGATCGACTTCTTGCCCAGGCCCAGCAGCGCCTCGTCGATCCCCTTGTAGAGGATCGACAGGACGTTGGTGACCCCGCGCTCGCCCTGCGCGGCCATCCCCCACAGATACGCGCGGCCGATCAGGACCGCGCGGGCACCGAGCGCGAGCGCCTTGACGACGTCGGCACCGCGGCGGATGCCGCCGTCCATCACGACCTCGACCTGGTCCCCGACGGCGTCGACGATCGCGGGCAGCGCCCGGATCGCGGCCGGGGTGCCGTCGAGGTTGTTGCCGCCGTGGTTGGACACCGAGACCGCGGTGGCGCCCGCGTCGACGGCGCGACGGGCGTCGTCGGGGTGCATGATGCCCTTGATCATGAACGGGCCGCCCCACTTCTCGCGGAGCCAGGCGATGTCGTCCCAGGTCGGCAGCGGGGTGGTCCACCAGACGCCGTAGGCGCCGAAGAAGGTGGGGGCGTCGCCGCCGCCGGGGGGCGCCATGTTCGGGGCCTTGAGGTCCGGGATCCTCCCGGACTTCGCCCAGTCCAGCACGTAGCGCGGCTTGGTGATCATCTCGGGCGCGAACTGCAGCGCGGCCTTGACGTCGACCTTCTCGGGGATGGGCGGGCTGCCCCAGTCGCGGCGGGTGGCGAAGGTCCAGTCCAGGGTCACGATCAGGCCCTTGGCGCCCGCCCGCTTCGCACGCAGGGCGCGCTCGAGGATGTCCTCCTTCGACCCGGCCCAGTAGACCTGGAAGAAGACCTTGTCGTGGACCGCGCAGACGTCCTCGACCGAGCGGGACGCGAACGACGACAGGCCCATCGCCGTCGACACGGTCTGCTCGGGGTTGAGCGGGTTCTGGATGTTGGAGCTGTGCGCGGCGCGCGCGACCGCGACCTCGCCCTCCGGGTCGACGGCCTGCACACCGGTCGGGGAGATCATGACCGGGAAGTCGATGTCGACGCCCATCACCGAGGTCTTCTGCTCCCGCTGCGGCGGCAGCCCCGCGATGTGCGGGCGGAAACCGAGCTCGTCGAAGGCGGCGACGTTGTCCGCCAGCGTGATCCCCTGCTCCGCGCCGGCGACCAGCGCGTAGTAGACCGACTTCGGCAGGCGCTTGCGCGCCCGTCGCTGCGCCTCCGCGACCGTCTCGAACCAGTCCTTCGTGCTCGCCATGCCTGCCCCTTCGCAGTCGGAGGTGTGCGCCCGGCCACCGTCGGTCGCGGCCGGCCCGACACGCCGACCGGGTACGAGACGGTCCCACGTGGCGGGTCTCACGGCACGGTAGCGTTTCGGCACCGAGTGCCACAATGACACCCGCCCGCAGCCCGTCCGATCGGCGGGGGAACGACCCTCCGCCCGACCAGCCACGACGCCGTCCCACGCCCGGAGAACGGACCGCGTCCACGACCGGCTGCCACGACTCGTGACGCTCCGCGGTCAGGCCCACTCCGAAGGCCCACCCCGGATCGTGTGGGACGGGAGGCCGGACCGGCCGTCGGTGACGCTCCGCTGTCTCGATACGGTGTGCCCGCAGTCACCGGTCAGCGGGCGGTGTGCCCGCGGCAAGGAGGAGCCGTGTACAGCCACGCGCGGGGTGGGCACGCTTCGGGCGCGACGCCCGCCGGCCCGGTCGGCCACGTGCTGCAACCCGGGTACGGCGCCGCGAGCAACCACCGGCCCATCGGGGTCCCGGGACAGCTCCGCGCCCCGGAGCCGCCGCAACCACCGCCTGCCGCCCCGGCGGGGACACGGCTCACCGTGCTCGCCGTCGACGACGAGGAACCGGCCCTGCTCGAGCTGGCGCACCTGCTCGGCGAGGACCAGCGGGTCGCGACCGTGCTGACCGCGCCGGACGCCACCGAGGCGCTGCGCATCCTGCACGGCTCGCAGGCCGACGCGAACACCCCGACCGTCGACGTGGTGTTCCTCGACATCCGGATGCCCGGCCTCGACGGCCTGGAGCTCGCCCGGGTGCTGAACGCGATGGCCGACCCGCCGCCGGTGGTGTTCGTGACCGCCCACGACGACCGCGCCGTCGACGCCTACGAGGTCGGCGCCGTCGACTACCTGCTCAAGCCGCTGCGCACCGAGCGCCTGTCCGGCTCGCTGGACCGCACCATGGCGCTGCGCGCGGCCCGCCGGACCGAGAGCGGCCCGCCGCCGGCACCGCCGCGCCACGGCGTCGAGCAGGGCGGCAGGCCCGATCCCGCGGCCGCCCGCCGGGGCGCCCCCGCCGCGACCACCGACGACGAGGTGGTGCCGGTCGAGCTGGCCGGCACCACGAAACTCGTCCCCCGCTCCTCGATCCGGTTCGTCGAGGCCCAGGGCGACTACGCCCGGCTGCACACCAGCGAGGGCAGCCACCTGGTCCGGATCCCGGTCTCGGTGCTGGAGGACCGCTGGGGCGGGGCCGGGTTCGTGCGGATCCACCGCGCCTACCTGGTGTCGCTGCCGCTCATCACCGAGCTGCGCATGTCCGGGTCGGGGTACGTGGTCCGCCTCGGCAACGGGCCGGGTGCGGTCGAACTGCCCGTCAGCCGGCGGCACACCGCGGGCCTCAAGCGGATCCTGCGCGGACGTCCGCCGCGTCCGCACCGCGGGCCGGAGGACGGCCCGGACGGACCCGTCGTCCCGCGCTGACGCGGGGTCGCCGACCGCGGCGGGTCACGGCTCGTCGCGTGGCCGACACGCCCGGTCACCTTCGGTTCTGCCGTGCGCGATCCTGTCGCCTAGTCTGGTGACCGGTGTCCATCTCGGGTGAGTCCTCGCACGTCCTGTCCGTCACCAACCGTCGTCGCCGCGCGCGTCCGCCTGCGCTGCTCGTGGCGCTCCTGACCGCGTGCGCACTGGTCGCGGGCTGCTCCGCGAGCGCCGCCGCCCCCGCCCCGGCTCCGGCCGCCCCGCCGTCCCCCGCGCAACCGGCGCCCACCTCCGCCGCGCCCGCGGTACCGGAGCTTCCCGGGGGTGGCACCGAGGTCTTCCCGGGCCGCCGGATGGCAGCGCTCTACGGCCACCCGGGCACCCCGTCGATGGGTGTCCTCGGCGAGCAGGACCTGCCGCGTTCGATCGCCCGCGCGAAGGACCTCGCCGCCGACTTCCAGCCGCTCGTGCGCGAGCCCGTCGTGCCGGCGTTCGAGATCATCACGACGGTCGCCGACCGCGCCCCCGGCCCGGACGGCGACTACTCGGCGGAGATGAGCGTCGACGAGCTGCGACCGTGGGTCGAGCAGGCCGGGAAGGCCGGCGTCTACGTGGTGCTGGACCTGCAGCCCGGGACCACCGACTTCCTGACCCAGGCCAAGCGCTACGCCGAGCTGCTCGCGCAGCCGCACGTCGGACTCGCGCTCGACCCCGAGTGGCGACTGGAGCCGGGCCAGCGCCACGGCGTGCAGGTCGGCTCGGTGACCGCGGCCGAGATCAACCGGACCTCGGAGTGGCTGGCCGGGCTGGTGCGCGAGAAGAAGCTGCCGCAGAAGGTGTTCCTCATCCACCAGTTCCGGGTCTCGATGATCTCCGACCGGCAGACCGTGGTCACCTCCCACCGCGAGCTCGCGACCGTGCTGCACGCCGACGGCTACGGCACCCGCCAGGAGAAGACCGAGACCTGGAACGCACTGCACGCCGCACCCCGTCCGCCGGGTCTGTGGTGGGGCTGGAAGAACTTCATCGACGAGGACGAGCCGACCTTCACCCCGCGCGAGACCTACGCCGTCCGGCCCGAGTCACCCGTCTTCGTGTCGTACCAGTGACGGGTATGTCCGCCCTGCCCGGCGCCACCCACCGGGGTGGGTGGCCGCTCACCGAGATCGTGATCACGGCAAGTACCCTCACCGGGACCCGAGCGTCGTCGTCGCCGCCGGGTGCGCAGGCACGTGCCGCGGCTCCTCCGCGCGGCACGGCCGCCCCGCCCGTGCCGACCAGTGAAGGGGGTGCCCCGGGTGGACGAACGACCGCAGGAGGGCTCCCGCCCGACCGGTCCGGACCGGCCACGACGACCCGGCCCTCCCGAGCGCGCCCGCCGCGACGACCGCCCGCACCTGCGGGACGAGGCCCGGCGCGGCACCCCGCCCCGGGACCTCGGTGAGACCCCGCCGCCGAACGACCGTCGCGA
>NZ_WWFY01000782.1:0-6943 GCF_009864975.1 Pseudonocardia sp. SID8383 | reverse complement strand
CCGGGTGTGCCCGCTCCCCCGCTCCAGGCGCTCGCAGCGCTCCCGGCCCCGGCCCGCGACCCGTGCGGCCAGCCGCAGCGCGGTGCGCGGCGCCTCCAGGTAGCCGACCAGCGCCCGGTACACCCAGCCCGGCGCAGACAGCGTGCGGCCGCGGGCGAGGTCGTCGAGCGAGCGGCGCACGACATCGCGGGGGTCGAGCCACAGCGGTCCCTGCGGGTCGTCGTCGGTCCGGATCCGGCCCGCGGCGACGGCGGTGACGGTGACGCCGGTGCCGTGCAGCGACGCTGCGACGGTGTCGCTGAACGCCAGCACCCAGGACTTCGACGCGCCGTAGGCGTTGCCGCCCGAGGCCAGGTACCCGGCGAAGCTCGCGATGTTGAGCACGCCGCCGCGGCCGCGGGCGGTCATCGCCGG
The DNA here is from genome assembly GCF_009864975.1 of Pseudonocardia sp. SID8383. Lineage (NCBI taxonomy): Bacteria > Bacillati > Actinomycetota > Actinomycetes > Pseudonocardiales > Pseudonocardiaceae > Pseudonocardia > Pseudonocardia sp. SID8383. Next base: position 6,529 of record NZ_WWFY01000782.1, on the reverse strand, counting down.
GACCGCGGCGCGGGTGAGGCGCATCAGGGCCGTCACGTTGAGGTCGATCTCGCCGGTCAGCGCCTCGACCGGCGCCTCGGCGAAGACGGCGTCGGTCTCGACGCCCGCGTTGTTGACCAGTAGCTCGATCGGCAGGTCCCGGTCGGTGATCCGGCGCTCGACGGCGGCCAGCCCGGCCGGCTCGGTGAGGTCGGCGGGCAGGACCTCGACGATGGCGCCGGTGGCGCGGCCGATCCGCTCGGCGACGTCGGCGAGGCGGGCGGCGTCGCGCGCCACGAGGACGACGGACCATCCGCGCTCGGCGAGCTCGTGGGCGTAGACGGCGCCGAGCCCGCGGCTCGCTCCGGTGACCAGTGCAGTCGGCATGTCGACGACGGTAGGGACGGTTCGCTGTGGCGCCCCTGAGAAGGCCCGCCCCGCTGAGAGCCCGCTGAGACCGGCCCGGGCCCGGCGGTACGGTCGGGGCCGCACGGTCGAGGGGAGGTGGTGTCGTGCAGCAGATCGGTGAGGTGGCCACGCGTGTGGGGCTGTCGCTGCGCACCATCCGGCACTGGGACGAGCTGGGGCTGGTCACGCCGTCGGCCCGCAGCACCGGCGGTTTCCGTCTCTACACCGAGGACGACGTCGAGCGCCTGCGGTTCGTCAAGACGCTCAAGCCGCTCGACCTCGGCCTGGACCAGATCCGCGCGCTGATGGCGGTGATCGACGGTGCCCGAGCCGACCTCGACGCGGGCCGTCCGGTCGGCGACGACGCCCGGGACCGGCTGGCGCTCTACCGCACCGCCGCCGAGTCGCAGATCGAGGCGCTGCACGCCCGGATCCACGGGCTGGAGCTGCTCTCCCGCGAGCTGCGGGCGCTGTCCGAGCCGCGGACCGGCGACGCGGACGACTAGCGCGGCGACGGCAGTCCGCGCACCGCGCCGAGGTCCTCGGGCACGTCGACGTGGCGCCACAGGTCGTCCAGCCCGGTCAGCGGGCGGTCCGGCAGGGCGGCGTCGAGCACCTCGTACAGGCGGGCCCTGGCGTCCTCGGCGCGGGCCGCGGCCAGCAGCGCCGCACGCGGTACCGGGCCGTGGCCGAAGAGCTCGCCCACGAAGTCCAGCACCTCGACCCGGGTGACCGGTACCCGATCGGGGTCGGCGGGCCGGTCGTCCTGACCCACGGCACCCTCCTCTCACCGCCGGGACGGCCCGGGAAGTGCACCGGCCGGACCGTCGAAGGACCGGACTCTACCCTCACACGCCGGGAGGGTTCTCCGGCCCGCCCCGTCGAGCGGCACACTCCGTTGCCCGTCACAACGTCATCTGGGCTGACGTGCGCGCCCATCCGCACCGACCAGCGGTGGTCGATCGAGCCGGGGAGGCCCTGTGGCAGGCAAGTTCGAGGTGTACGAGGACCGGGGCGGGAAGTTCCGGTTCCGGCTGCAGGCGAGCAACGGGCAGGTCGTCGCCGTCGGCGAGGCCTACGAGAGCACGTCGGCCGCCCACAAGGGCTGCGAGGCGGTCCAGCGCGCCGCCGAGGGCGCCACCGTCGTCGAGACCGACGCCTGAGCGGACCTGCCGGGGCCGGTGTCGCGGCCCCACCGGCAGCCCGCCGGACGCGTCCGGTCCGAGACGGGTCGGAACGCCTCCGGCGGGTAGTCGCACACCATGCAGCGACACATCGCACCGGACGACTCCGCACCCGCCGGCGCCGCGCCCGGCGACACACCGCGCGGGGACCACCCCGGCCCCGACGACACGGCACTCACCGACCGGCGGGTCCGCGCCTTCGCCGACGCACTGCAGGCGTTCGAGCGGGACGGCGGGACGGAGGACCTGCTCGCCCGCTTCCGCGACGGCGCCACGGCCGAGCGCCTCGACGGCCGCGGGGCCCGCACCGATCTCGGAGCGTTCTGGCAGGAGTACCTCTCCCCGTTCGACCACGTCGCGACGACCTTCCGCCACGCCGTGCAGACCGGGGACTCCGTCGCGCTGGAATGGCACAGCGACGCCGTGCTCGCCGGGGGCGGCCCGGTGACCGTGCGCGGTGTCACCGTCCTCGATCTCACCGACGCCACCGACGACGACGGTTCGGGCACGGTGACCGCCCTGCGCACCTACTACGACACCGCGGTGTTCGTGACGCCGCCGCACGCCCGGGTCTGAACCGCACCGCGGTCCCCCGCCCCGGGTTGTGGTCCGTCCGGGCCGTGGTTACGGTCGAGCTCCCGGTACCGGGCACGCAGGACACCGCCGACGCGGGTCCGCCGCCCACCGGTCCACACGAGATCCGTTCAACCGTGCAGCGGACCCCGCACCTGCCATCGGCGATTGCGAGGGACCATGCAGAGTCCCACTCTCTCCACCCGGCCCACGACGACCACCCGCGACGGCCGACGGGGCTACGACGACCTCATTCCCGATCTCGACCAGCTGGCCGGGACCGAACCGGGCACGCCGGGCCGTGATGCGTTGCGCGAGTACGTGATCCGCGAGTTCCGTCCACTCGTGCGCAACCTGTCCCGGCGCTTCGCCGCCCCCGGCCGGGGCGTCGAGGACATCGAGCAGGCCGGCATGCTCGGTCTGGTCAAGGCGGTCGACCGCTACGATCCGTCGTCGGCGACCGGCGGCCCCCTCGGCTACCTGGTTCCGAGCATCCGCGGCGAGATGAAGCGCCACCTGCGGGACTACTCCTGGGCGGTGCGGGTCCCGCGCGACCTGAAGGAGCTCGCCGTCACCGTCGGCCGGGTCGCCGACGAGTTGGGGCAGCGGCTCGGCCGTCCGCCCCGCCCCTCGGAGATCGCGACCGAGGTCGGCGTACCGATCGGCGAGGTCGTCGATGCGCTCGGCGCGCTGGAGTCGCACCACGCCAAGTCCCTGGACGCGCCGGTCGGCGACGACGGTTCCGGCGAGGGCCTGTCGCTCGCCGAGCGGATGGGCTCCGAGGACCCGGCGCTGGACCTCGCGGCGCACGGCCCCGGGATGCGTGCGGCACTCAACGAGCTGCCCGAACGGGAGCGTCGGATGCTGGTCCTGCGCTTCTACGGCGACCGGACCCAGTCCCAGATCGCCACCGAGCTGGGCATCTCGCAGATGCACGTCTCGCGGCTGCTGTCACGGACCCTGGCGCGGCTGCGCGAGCGGCTGGCCGACGACTGAGGAGCCCCGCCGTGCCGCCGGCGCGGCGGGGCCCGGACGCTCAGCCCGGCAGGGTCTCCCCGCCGACCGGTGCGAGCACCTCGCCGGTGTAGTACGACGACAGCCGCGGCGCCGCGAAGAACACGAAGGACGGCGCGATCTCGTCCGCGGACGCGGGACGCCCCATCGGGGTCTGCTCGCCGAACCCGTCGACCTTGTCGGGCGGCATCGTCGCCGGGATCAACGGCGTCCACACCGGACCCGGGGCGACGCAGTTGACCCGGATGCCGCGGGGGGTCAGCGACTGCGCGAGCGAGTAGGTCAGCGACTGGACCGCGCCCTTGGTGGCCGAGTAGTCGATGAGGCTCTTGTTCCCGCGCAGGCCGTTGATCGATCCGGTGTTCACGATCGCGCCGCCGTCGGGCAGGTGCTCCAGGGCCGCCTTCGTGACCCGGAAGTAGCTGTGGATGTTGACCTCGAAGGTCCGCAGCCAGGCGTCGTCCTCGATGTCGGTGAGCGCGTCGACCGGTTCCTGGGTGGCGATGTTGTTCACGACGGTGTCGAGCGCGCCCAGCTCCTCGACGGTGCGCCGCACGATGTCGGCGCAGTGCGCGGCGTCCCCGAGGTCACCGGGAAGGGTCAGGCAGCGCCTCCCCTCGGCGCGGACGAGCCCGGCGGTGTGCTCGGCGTCGTCGTGCTCCTCCAGGTAGGCCAGGGCGACGTCGGCGCCCTCCTTGGCGAACGCGACGCACACCGCGCGCCCGATGCCGGAGTCACCACCGGTGACCAGGGCGACGGTGCCGGCGAGCAGGTCGCGGCCCTGGTAACCGCGCATCTCGTCGCGGGGACCGGGGTCCATCGCGCCGGTGTCGCCGGGCGGGGTCTGCTGCTGGGCGGGCGGGCTGTCGGACACGGGGCTCCCTCTCGATCGGTCCGTGACCGGCGACGGGACGAGCCCGCCGACGGGCCGGGACGGTGCGCCGGCGGGTGCGGCCGAAGGGGACCACGGCCGCACCCGTCGGCCACGCCGCGCCTACCCGCGTCGCCCGGGGCGAAACGGCTGCGTGTGCGCGCCCGCCGGTGGGGTAGTCCGGTCCCCGTGCGGCCGTCCGGTCGCGCGGCACGAGAGGAGACCCGATGGACGCGGAGCGGGCACGCACCCTGCTGACCGACGAACTGGACCAGCTGGAGGGCAGCTCGGCGGTGACCGAGCGGCCGGGGCCGGGTGACGACCGCGTCGGCGAGGGTCTCGACTTCGGCGACGAGGGCGCGCGGGCCTACGAGACCATGGCCCACGACCTCGACGAGAACACCCGCCGGGCCCGCACCGCGCGGGTCCGGGCAGCGCTGACCCGTCTGGACAAGGGTGAGTACGGACGCTGCGACGTGTGCGGCGAGCAGATCGACGACGAGCGGCTGGAGGCGCGCCCCGACACCGACCGGTGCCGCGACCACCCCGAGGACGCCGCGCAGATGGCCGGCCCCGTCGAGGGCTGACCCGGTACGCGGACGGGCCCGGCACCCGCTCGGGATGCCGGGCCCGTCGACGTCGTGCGGGTGGGTCAGGCGGTCGCACCCTCCGGGTGCACCGGGTGCTTCCCCTCGGCGAACTCCTCGATCAGCTTCGCGCAGAACGCGTCGAGGTCGTCGGGGTTGCGGCTGGTGACCAGGCCCTTGTCGTTCACGACCTGCTCGTCGACGACGGTCGCGCCCGCGTTGCGCAGGTCGGTCCGGATGCTCGGGAACGACGTGAGGGTGCGACCCTTCACCACGTCGGCCTCGACCAGCGTCCACGGGCCGTGGCAGATCGCGCCGACCGGCTTGCCCGCCGTGAAGAAGGCCTTCACGAACGCCACCGCGGTGGCGTCGGCGCGCAGGTTGTCCGGGTTCACGGTGCCGCCGGGCAGCACCAGCGCGTCGTAGTCGTCGGCGGACACGTCCGCGACGGCCCGGTCGACGTCGAGCTTCTCGTCCGGGTTGATGTCGGCCGACATCGACTGGATCGGGTCCGTGGACAGCGAGACCACCTCGACCCGGGCGCCGGCCTTCTGCAGCTCCTCGCGGGGCTGGACCAGCTCGACCTTCTCCACGCCGTCCGCGGCCAGGATCGCGACGGTCCGGCCCTGCAGTTCGTTCGCCACCGTGGGTTCCTCCTCGGTCTCGTGCTCGTGCGTTGTCCCCTCCCGGCTTCCCGCTGTGCGCACGATCAATCGCGCACGACGGGACCGGGCACTGTCGCCGTCCACCGCGCCGGGCTACCCTGCCTCCTGAGTAGCGCGGCGATACCCAGGAGGCGGAGATGGACGCACGGACGGCGGCGGCGTCCCAGGTGTGCTCGGTGGCCCGCACCGCGGCGCTGCTGGCCGACCCGTGGACGGTGCTGCTCGTGCGCGACCTCGGCCGCGGGGTCGCCCGCTTCGACGAGCTGGCCCGCGTCCTGGGCGTCGCACGCACCGTCCTGAGTCGGCGGCTGTCCGAGCTGGTCGGCGACGGCGTCGTCGAACGGGTGGACTACCGCGAGCCCGGCGCCCGGACCCGCGCCGAGTACCGCCTGACCCGCCGCGGCCGCGACCTGGGCGTGGTCCTGGCCGCGCTCATGGACTTCGGCGACCGGCACCTCGCCGGCGACGCCGGCCCGCCCGTGGTCCGCGTGCACACCGGCTGTGGTGCCCCGGTGCGCCTGGTGAGCGTGTGCACCGCCGGACACCGCCTGGGTCGCGGCGACGACGTCCACCTCGAACCGGGCCCCGGAGCCCCCGTCCCCGAGCAGGAGCCACGATGACCTCCGCAGCAGAGCCCACGGCCGGTCCGGCCACCGCCACGCGCCGCCGCGAGCACGAGTGGACCGACCCGATGGTGCTCGCCGCCGCCGCGTCCGGTCTGGACGGACTGGAGTACCTGCGCCGGATCGTCGACGGCCGCCTCCCCGGGGCGCCCGTCGCGAGCCTCGTCGGGTTCCGTGCCGTCTCCGCCGAGCACGGGCGCGTCGCCTTCGCCTTCGAACCCGGCGAGCACCAGTACAACCCGATCGGCTCGGTGCACGGCGGGGTGTACGCCACGCTGCTCGACTCCGCCTGCGGGTGCGCGGTGCACTCCACGCTCCCTGCCGGGACCGGCTACACCAGCCTGGACCTGTCGGTGCGCTTCCTGCGCCGGATCACCGTCGACACCGGCACCGTGACGTGCACCGGCCACGTCGTGCAGGCCGGGCGCCGCACCGCGCTGGCCCGGGCCGAGCTGACCGACGCCGGGGGCCGGCTGCTGGGCGAGGCCACGTCGAGCTGCCTGATCCTGCCCGGCGACTGAGCCGTCTCAGCGCGGCGCGACCGGGCCCTGGGTCGGCGCGCTGCCGGAGCGGTCGGTGCGCTGCGCGGCCTCCACGCAGGTCGCGGAACGGACCGCGCCGGCCG
>NZ_WWFY01000781.1:0-36660 GCF_009864975.1 Pseudonocardia sp. SID8383 | reverse complement strand
GCGGCGCGCCGGCCCGCCGGCTGCGCGACGCGCTCGAACCGGTCGCGGTGCACGCAGGCGGGCCGCGGGCCGAGCCCCGCTCAGGAGCGGCGGCGCTCCATCGGGACGTGCGGGATGCCGTCCTCGACGAACCGCTCCCCCGCCGGCACGAATCCGTGCCGCGCGTAGAACGGCTCCTGGACCTCCTGGGCGTCGAGCACGCAGGGGCGGTCCCCGACCTCGGCGAGCACCGAGTCCATCAGCCGGTGCCCCAGCCCACGTCCGCGCGCGTCGGCGCGGGTGCAGACCCGGCCGATCCGCAGCACCCCGCCGGGATCGGCCAGCAGCCGCAGGGTCGCGACGACCGTGCCGCCGTCGGCCAGCCAGTGGTGCCGGGTGCGCGGTTCGAGGTCGCGCCCGTCGAGCTCCTGGTAGGGGCACCCCTGCTCGACGACGAAGATCGCGGTGCGCAGCGCGAGCAGCGCGTACAGGGTGGCCGGGTCGAGGTCGGCGGCCCAGGCGCGGTGCAGGGTCGGGGTCGCCGCGGCCGGTGTGGGAACGGTCATCCGCAGAGGGGTACCAGAGCGTCGCGGGCCCGCGGAAGCGGTTAGCCTCGCGACGTGGCCCACCATGATCTGGTCGTCATCGGCACCGGTTCCGGAAACACCTTCATCGACGAACGCTTCGCCGATCTCGACGTCGCGATCGTCGAGCACGGGGTGTTCGGCGGGACCTGTCTGAACGTCGGCTGCATCCCGACCAAGATGTACGTCTACGCCGCGGACGTCGCCGAGACCATCCGGCACGCGCACACCTACGGCGTCGACGGCACCGTCGACAAGATCCGCTGGGCCGACATCCGGGACCGGGTGTTCGGCCGGATCGACCCGATCTCCGACGGTGGGCGCTCCTACCGGGTCGACCGCAGCCCCAACGTCACCGTGTACTTCGGGCACGCCCGCTTCACCGGCGAGCGCGAACTGGGCGTCGAGCGCACCGACGGCTCCGGCACCGACACCGTCACCGGCGACCGGATCGTCATCGCCGCCGGGTCGCGGCCGAGCATCCCGCCGCTGGTCCGCGACGCCGGTGTGCCGTTCGAGACCTCCGACACCGTGATGCGGATCGACGACGTCCCGCGCCGGCTCGCGATCCTCGGCGGCGGCTACATCGCGTCCGAGTTCGCGCACGTGTTCTCCGCGCTCGGCGCCGAGGTCACCGTGATCGCCCGCGGACCGAAGCTGCTGCGCCACCTCGACGACACGCTGTCCGACCGGTTCACCGAGGTCGCCACCGCCCGCTGGGACTGCCGGCTGGGCCGTCAGGTCACCGCGCTGTCCGGCGACGGCAGCGGCGGCCCCGGCGAGGTGGAGATCACCCTCGACGACGGCTCCACCGTCGTCGCCGACACGCTGCTCGTCGCCACCGGCCGGATGCCCAACGGCGACCGGATGGACCTGGACCGGGGCGGCGTGACCGTGCACGCCGACGGCCGGGTCGCCGTCGACGAGTACCAGCGCAGCGTCTCCGCCGCGGGCGTGTGGGCGCTGGGCGACGTGAGTTCGCCCCACCAGCTCAAGCACGTGGCCAACCACGAGGCCAAGATCGTCGGGCACAACCTGGCGCACCCGGACGACCTGAGCGCCACCAACCACGACTTCGTCCCGGCCGCGGTGTTCACCGAGCCGCAGATCGCCTCGGTCGGCATGACCGAGACCGAGGCCCGCGACGCCGGGTTCGACATCGCGGTCAAGGTGCAGAACGTCGGCGACGTCGCCTACGGCTGGGCGATGGAGGACCGCACCGGCATCTGCAAGCTGGTCGCGGAGAAGGGCACCGGACGGCTGCTGGGCGCGCACCTGCTCGGGCCGCAGGCGTCGACGCTGGTCCAGCAGCTGATCCAGGCGATGGTGTTCGGCCAGACGGTCTCCGAGATCGCGACCGGGCAGTACTGGATCCACCCGGCGCTGCCCGAGGTCATCGAGAACGCCCTGCTGGGGCTGGAGATCTGAGGCTCAGCCGGCGGCGCGCTCGGCCGGGTCGAGCGGGTCGCCGGGCGCCTCCGGGCGCGGCCGCGCCTCCGGGTCGTACGGCGTCGCCGGGCGGGTCTCCTCGCGCAGCTCCTCGAGCAGCCCGGTCACCGCGTCCATGATCTTCGCGGTGGCCGCGTCGAGGGTGGTCTTCGTGAGCGGCTTCCCGGCGAACTCCGAGAGGTCCACCGGCGGGCCGAGCGCGACCGTGACCCGCTTGCGCGGGAACGGCGTCGGCTTCCCGTCGGCGGGCAGGAAGTCCTGGGTGCCCCAGTTCGCCATCGGGATCACCGGGGCGCCGGAGCGCAGCGCGATCCGGGCGACGCCGTTCTTCGGCTTCATCGGCCAGTGCCCGGGGTCGCGGGTGTAGGTGCCCTCCGGGTAGATCGCGACGATCTCCCCGCGCTCCAGGGCGTCGATCGAGCCGGTGAACGACTCCGCCGCCCGCTTCGACGACCGGTACACCGGGATGTGCCCGCCGTGCCCGAGTACCCACTTCACCACCGGCACCGACCACAGCTCACCCTTGGCCAGGAACCGCGGGATCCGGCCGTGCGCCGTGCCGAAGGCGATGTCGAAGATCGGGTCGGAGAACGAGACGTGGTTGCCGACCAGCAGGGCGCCGCCGGCGCGCGGCAGGTGCTCCGCGCCGCGCCAGCCCAGCCGGGTCCCGAAGACGACGAACGGCCAGATCACCGCGATCGCGAGCCCGAACCAGAAGCCCGACCCGCGACGCCGGCGTCGCACCGTCGCCACGACCTTCTGCCACACCGTCAGCTCCGGTGGCACGCCCATCGTCGTCGTCCTCTCCCCGCCCGTCCGTCCGCAGCGCCCGGTCCCGGGCGCACGACCATCTTCGCCCCTCACGACGACCGGGTGTGCCCGTGGTCCTACCCACCCCGGCCGTGACCACCGGGGGTGACACAGACCTCACCCGTTCGAGCGATCCCCGCGCGCCGAGATGTCTCGACGAGCAAGGTACTGCGGACCCGATCTAGGGTCGACGGGTACGCACCGGTCGCGGACCGTGTCCGGGCCGACCCGATGTGAGGACGGTCCCACCGACCGGCCACCACCGGGCCGCCGGACGAACACGCGCCGAGACCGTCCCGGTGCCCCGTGCACCCCGTCCCCTGCGAGGCGCCCCGTGCCCGATCCGAGTCCGTGGCTGGAGAAGGCCGGCGACCGACACCCCGAACCGGCCGGTGTCGTGCTGGTCGCCCACGGCGGGAAGTCGCACTCCACGGCGCCCGCCCGGCGCGGGCTGGCACTGCTGCGCATGCTGCCGTTCGCGCACTCCCTGGAGCGCGGCGGGCGCGCCCATCGGACCGAGGTGGGCTCGGGCGTCGCGGTGCACCTGCTGCGCTACCGGCTGAAGGGCTGGAACGGCCCGGCCATGGACGCCTACCGCGACGCCGAGTGGGCCGTCCACGAGCTCGCGCGCCGCTACCCGGGACGCCCGGTCGTGCTCGTCGGGCACTCGATGGGTGCCCGCGCGGTGCTGCGGGCGGCGGGCGCCCCCGGCGTCGTCGCGGTGTGCGGGCTCGCCCCCTGGCTGGAGGGCTCCGACCCGGTCGACCAGCTCGCCGGGCGGTCGGTGCTGATCGCCCACGGTGACCGGGAGCGGATGACCGACCCCGCGGCGTCCTACGCCTACGCCCTGCGCGCCCGGTCGGTGACCGACCGGGTCGCCCGCTTCGACGTGCTCGGCGACGGCCACGCCATGCTCCGCCGCGCCGGTGACTGGACCTCCCTGGTGCGACGTTTCGCACTCGGCGAGCTCGGGGCCGAACCCCGTGACCCGGTCATCGCGAACGCCATGGCGGAACCCGCCCCGGCCGGGCTGCGGGTCGCCCTCGAAGGAGTTGACAGGTGAGTGCACCGCAGGCGCGTCCGACCGTCGCCGTGGTCGGCAGCGGGGTGTCCGGTCTGACGGCCGCCTACCTGCTGTCCCGCAGCCACGACGTGACGCTGTACGAGGCCGACGCCCGCCCCGGCGGGCACGCCCACACCCACGAGCTGGCGTCGTCGGACGGCGGGACCACCCACGTCGACTCCGGGTTCATCGTCCACAACGACCGCACCTACCCGAACCTGCTGCGCCTGTTCGGCGAGCTGGGGGTGTCCACCCAGGACTCCGACATGTCGATGTCGGTGCGCTGCGACGGCTGCGGGCTGGAGTACGCCGGTGCCCGCAAGCTGGGTGGTCTGTTCCCGCAGGCCTCCAACGTGGCCCGGCCGGCCTACCTGCGGATGCTCGGCGAGGTCGTGCGGTTCCACCGGCACGCACGCCGGGTTCTCGCGTACGAGGAGCGGGCGGCGGCGCCGGATCTCACCACGCTCGGGGCGTTCCTCGCGATCGGCGGCTACTCCCGCTACTTCGTGCAGCACTTCATGATCCCGGTGGTGTCCTGCGTGTGGTCGGCGGGCGCGGCGCTCTCGCTGGACTACCCGGCGCGCTACCTGTTCACCTTCCTCGACCACCACGGCATGCTCGGGATCGGCGGCTCTCCGCAGTGGCGGACCGTCACCGGCGGGTCCCGCTCCTATGTGGACCGTGTCGTCAAGCAGCTCCCGGCGGTGCGCACCGCGACGCCGGTCCGCTCGGTCCTGCGCTCGACCGCGGGCGTCGAGGTCCGCGACGACGCCGACGCCGTCGCCGCGTTCGACCACGTCGTGCTCGCGACCCATCCCGACCAGGCGCTGGCGGTCCTCGGCGACGGCGCCACCGCCGACGAGCGGGCCGTGCTGGGGGCGTTCACCTACTCCCGCAACGAGACCTGGCTGCACCACGACACCTCGCTGCTGCCGCGCCGACCCGGCGCCCGGGCGTCCTGGAACTACCTCAAGCCCGCCTGCGCGGACGCCACGGGCGGGCCGGGCGGATCCGAGGGCACCGCGGCCCCGGTCCTGGTCAGCTACGACATGAACCGGCTGATGCGCCTCACCGACCCCGACGACTGGGTGGTCACGCTGAACGGCGCCGGGCGGATCGACCCGGACGCCGTCGTCGCGCGGATGACCTACGAGCACCCGGTGTACACGCCGGATTCGGTGGCCGCCCAGCGCCGCCTGCCGGAGCTGAACACCCCGGTCACCGCCTACGCCGGTGCCTACCACGGCTGGGGCTTCCACGAGGACGGCTGCGCCTCGGGCGTGCGCGCCGCCCGGGCGCTGGGGGTGAGCTGGTGAGCGCCCCGGCGCTCTACGACGCCGAGGTCCGTCACGCCCGCCGGCGCGACCTGGAGACGGCGTTCTCGCACCCGATCTACTACTGGCTCGTCGACCTGGACGCGCTGCCGCGGCTGCCGTTCTGGCTCCGCCCGTTCGCCCGCTTCGACGCCCGCGACCACCTCGGGGACCCGGGGCGCGGGATCCGGGAGAACGTCGACACCTACCTGGCCGCGCACGGCATCGACCTGGCCGGGGGCCGGGTCCTGATGCTCGCCCACGCCCGGGTGCTCGGCTACGTGTTCAACCCGATCTCGGTGTTCTGGTGCCACCGCGCCGACGGCACCCTCGCCTGCGTGGTCGCGGAGGTGCACAACACCTACGGCGAGCGGCACTGCTACCTGCTGCACCCCGACCCGTCGGGGCGGGCGGGCGTGGACAAGGAGTTCTACGTCTCGCCGTTCCTCACGGTCGACGGCCACTACACGATGCGCCTGCCCGAGCCCGACGACCGGCTCGGCATCGCGATCACGCTGCACCAGGACGGTGCGCCCGCGTTCGTCGCCACCCTGGCGGGGATCCGCAGGCCCGCGACCACCCGGCAGGTGGCGCGCACGGTGCTGCGCCGCCCGCTCGTCACCCAGCGGACCGCGGCGCTGATCCGGCGGCACGGCATCGCGCTGTGGACGAAGCTGCCGGTCGTGCCGAAACCGGCCCGGCCACCACAGAACCGCGCAGGCCTCCCCGACGAACACTCCACACAGGATCAGCACCAGGAAGGGGTCACGCGATGACCATGCAGCACGACGGGATCGCCGTGCCCACCTCCGGTGGCGCGCGCGGCACCCGGCCCCGCACGCACGCCGTGCCCCGCCCCAACGAGGGTGTGTGGCCCGGTCTGGCGACACCGCCCGTGGCTCCGGCCAAGGCCCGGATCGCGGAGTCGCTGTTCCGCAACGCGGTCCGGTCGCTGCCGGTGCGTGTGGTGTTCCCCGGCGGGGAGCGGCTCGGTGCGGGCGGCCCGACCTCGCCGGTCATGCGCATCGAGCGCCCGTCGGCGTTCTTCCACCGGCTCGGCGCGAACTCCAAGATCGGTTTCGGCGAGTCGTACATGGTCGGCGACTGGACGACCACCGACCTGCCCGGGCTGCTCACCCCGTTCGCCGCCCGGCTGTCGACGCTGGTGCCGCCCGCCCTGCAGCGGCTGGGCCGCCGGTTCGCCGAGGCCCGCCGGCCCACCGCCGAGGTCAACTCGGTCGAGGGGTCGCGGGAGAACATCCACCGCCACTACGACCTGTCCAACGAGCTGTTCTCGCTGTTCCTCGACGACACCATGTCCTACTCCGCCGGCTGGTTCGCCGACGGTTCCGACGACCTCGTCCTCGCCCAGGAACGCAAGATCGACGGCATCCTGGACATGGCGGGCGTCGAGGCCGGGATGCACGTGCTGGAGATCGGCACCGGCTGGGGCGGGCTCGCGACGCGGGCCGCGCAGCGCGGCGCCCGGGTCACCACGCTGACGATCTCGCAGGAGCAGAAGACCCTCGCCGAGGCGCGGCTCGCCGAGGCGGGCGTGGCCGACCGGGTGCAGGTGCTGCTGCGCGACTACCGCGAGGCCCAGGGCTCCTACGACGCCGTCGTGTCGGTCGAGATGATCGAGGCCGTCGGCGTCGAGTACTGGCCGACGTACTTCGCCGCACTGGACCGGCTGCTCAAGCCGGGCGGGCGGGTCGGCCTGCAATCGATCACGATGCCGCACGACCGGATGATGGTCGCCCGCAACGACTACACCTGGATCCACAAGTACGTCTTCCCCGGCGGGATCATCCCGTCGGTCGAGGCCATCGAGGACAACCTCGCCCGGCACACCGGCGGGCTGCACGTCGCCGAGCGCCGGAGCCTGGGCTACGACTACGCCCGCACCCTGGGCCACTGGCGCACCCGCTTCCTCGCTCGGTGGGACGAGGTCGAGGCGCTCGGCTTCGACGAGACGTTCCGGCGGATGTGGGAGTTCTACCTCGGCTACTGCGAGGCCGGGTTCCGCGTCGGCTACCTCGACGTCGTCCAGTTCTCGCTGCAGCGCCGCCCGTCCTTCTGAGAGGTGCCCCCATGACCACCACCCCCGCGGAGCGCCTCACCTCGCTCCTGGAGGACGTCCTCGGCGCCCCGCTCCCGGTGCGGCTCCGCGCCTGGGACGGCAGCGAGGCCGGTCGGACCGGCACCCCCGCCGACCCGAACCCACCGACGGTGATCGTGAACCGCCGCCGGGCCCTGCGCCGGCTGCTGTGGGCGCCGGGTGAGCTCGGCCTGGCCCGCGCGTTCGTCTCCGGTGACCTGTCCGTCGACGGTGACGTCGCCGACGGGCTGTCCCGGTTCTGGGCGCTCGCGAAGCCGGGGACCGGTTCGGCGACGCTCGACCTGCGTCAGAAGCTGGGTGCGCTGGGCACCGCGGCCCGGCTCGGTGCCGTCGGCACCCCGCCGCGGCCGCCGGCGTCGGAGGCCCGGCTGGGCGGGCGGCGGCACAGCCGCCGCCGCGACCGCGACGCGATCAGCCACCACTACGACCTGTCGAACGAGTTCTACGCCTTCCTGCTCGACCCGCAGATGGCGTACTCGTGCGGCTACTGGACCCGCGACGAGGGCCCCGACTACACCCTGGTCGACGCCCAGCGCGACAAGCTGGACCTGATCTGCCGCAAGCTCGGCCTGGCGCCGGGGATGCGGCTGCTCGACGTCGGCTGCGGGTGGGCCTCGCTGCTCGTGCACGCGGCCGAGCACTACGGCGTGCACGCCACCGGCGTCACGCTCTCGGCCCAGCAGCGCGACTACGGCGTCGAGCGGGTCCGCCGTGCCGGGCTGTCCGAGCGGGTGGAGATCCGGTTGCAGGACTACCGCGAGATCTCCGAGCAGCCCTTCGACGCCGTGTCCTCCATCGAGATGGGCGAGCACGTCGGGCAGGAGAACTACGGCGTCTACGCCGCACAGCTGCACCGCATGCTGCGCCCGCACGGACGCCTGCTGCTGCAGCAGATGTCGCGCGGGTCGGTCGGGTCGAACACCGCACCCGGCGGCGGCGCGTTCATGGAGGCCTACGTCGCGCCGGACATGTACATGCGCCCGCTCGGTGAGACCCTCGGGTTCCTGGAGCAGGCCGGGCACGAGATCGTCGACGTGCACTCGCTGCGCGAGCACTACGTGTGGACGGTCCGGCCCTGGTTGGAGACGCTGCAGGCGCACCGCGACACCGCGGTCCGGATGATCGGCGAGGAGCAGTGGCGGATCTGGCTGCTGTACCTGGCCGGTGCCGCGCTGGCGTTCGAGGAGAACCGGATGGGCGTGCACCAGATCCTCACCGTCCGCCCCGGCGTCGACGGCACCTCCGGGCTCCCGCGCAGCCGCACCGGGATCCTGGGGCTCGACCCGGCCGTCGGGTCCGCCCCGGCGGGCGCGCCGTCGCCGGCCGCGACAGCATGACCGGAGTGAACCCGTTCCCCTGGGCGGCGTGGGCCGTCAACCTCGGCGTCACCGCCGTCGCCGTCGCCGTGCTCATGGCCCTCGCGTACGCGATCGGGGTGCGGCGCGGCCGGCACGACGGCGTCGACGTCGTCTGGGGGCTCGGGTTCGTGTGGGTCGCACTCGTCACCGCGGTGACCGCGACGGCCCTCGACCCGACCGGCGACGGCTGGCGGCGCGCCCTGGTGGTCGTGCTCGTCGCGGTGTGGGGCGGGCGACTGGCCCGCCACATCGCGCGGCGCAACCACGGCAAGCCCGAGGACCGGCGCTACGTCGACCTGCGCGAGCGCGGTTCGATCGGCCGGCGCGTCTACCTCACCCAGGGCGCGGTGATGTGGGTCGTCTCGCTCCCCGTGCAGGTCGCCCAGTACGGCACCGCGACCACCGGATGGCTGGTCGCCGTCACCGTGGTCGGCGTGCTCGTCTGGGCGGTCGGGTTCACCTTCGAGTCCGTCGGCGACGCCCAGCTGGCCCGGTTCACCGCCGACCCCGCGAACCGCGGCGAGGTGATGGACCGCGGCCTGTGGCGGTTCACCCGCCACCCCAACTACTTCGGCGACGCGTGTGTCTGGTGGGGCCTGGGCATCCTCGCCCTGCACCACCCGGCCGGGCTGATCGGCCTCGTCGGGGTCGCCGTGATCACGGCGAACCTGATGAAGGGCACCGGCGCGGCGCTGCTGGAACGCGACATCGCCGACCGGCGCCCCGGCTACGCCGACTACGTCCGCCGCACCAGCGGGTTCCTCCCGCTGCCCCCACGTTCCTGACCCACCCCGCACCCGCGACCCGAGGAGACACCATGGCCGTCGGCGACACCGCCACCGACTTCGAGCTGCCCGACGAGGCCGGCGCACCGCGTCGGCTGTCCGACCTGCTGGCCGCGGGGCCCGTCGTCCTGTTCTTCTACCCGGCCGCGATGACCGGTGGCTGCACCGCCGAGGCCTGCCACTTCCGGGACCTCGCGGCCGAGTTCGCCGAGGTCGGGGCGCAGCCGGTCGGGATCTCCTCGGACCGGCCGGACAAGCAGAACATGTTCGCCGCCGCGAACGGCCTCGGGTTCCCGCTGCTGTCCGACGCCGACCACACCGTCGCGAAGTCCTTCGGTGCCTACCGCGCCTGGCTCCCGGGGAACTTCCACACCCGCCGCAGGACGTTCGTGATCGGCCCGGACCGCGCCGTCCTCGCCGAGATCGGGTCCGAGACCGACATGAACAAGCACGCCGACGAGGCGCTGGCCCTGCTGCGCGAACGCGCCGCCGCCTGACCTCCCACGCCGGGCGGACCCGCCTCAGGGCAGGGTCAGGATCTCCGCGCCGTCGTCGGTCACCACGATGGTGTGCTCGAACTGCGCGACCCACGACTTGTCCTTGGTGACGACCGTCCAGTCGTCGTCCCAGGTGTCGTAGTCGATACCGCCGAGGGTGATCATCGGCTCGATGGTGAAGGTCATCCCCGGCTCGAGGACGGTGTGCACGTCGGGCTGGTCGTAGTGCAGCACGACCAGCCCGGAGTGGAACTCGTGGGCGATGCCGTGGCCGGTGAAGTCGCGGACCACGCCGTAGCCGAAGCGCTTGGCGTAGGACTCGATGACCCGGCCGACGACGTTCAGCTCACGCCCGGGGCGGACGGCCTTGATGGCGCGCATCGTGGCCTCGCGGGTGCGTTCGACGAGCAGCCGCGCCTCCTCCGACACGTCACCGGCGAGGAAGGTCGCGTTGGTGTCGCCGTGCACCCCGCCGACGAACGCGGTGACGTCGACGTTGAGCACGTCGCCGTCGTCGATCACGGTCGTGTCCGGGATGCCGTGGCAGATGACCTCGTTGAGGCTGGTGCAGCAGGACTTGGGGAAGCCGCGGTAGCCCAGCGTCGAGGGGTACGCGTCGTGGTCGACGAGGAACTCGTGGACCACGCGGTCGATCTCGTCGGTGGTGATGCCGGGGCGGACGGTCTCCCCCGCGAGCTGCAGCGCCTGGGCCGCGATCTTCCCGGCGTGGCGCATCAGCTCGATCGTCTCGGGCGTCTGGATGTCGCCGCGGCGGCTGCGTGCCGGGGCCGGCTTGCCGACGTACTCCGGACGCGGGATGTGCGACGGCACCTCGCGGCTTGGGGTCGGCGTACCGGGGACGAGCAGCGTGCGGGTCGACATGACCCCCATCGTACGTCCGGGGCCCTCAGCGGGTCGGGGTGCGCGGGGCCCGCATCCGCGCGACGGCGGCGGAGATCCCCCGCCAGCCCAGCAGCAGCACCGCCAGCGAGATCGTCGCGACGACGGCGAACGACAGCGGCAGCCGCCCCAGGAACCCCAGCCGCAGCACGAGCCCGACGACCACGGCCCCGGCGAGCACGACCGCCCCGGCGCGCAGCGACGCCGGCGCCGACCGCACCCACGGCGTCGCCCGGGCCACCGCGACCCCCAGCGCGAACGGCAGCGCGGTGCCGAGCAGGCCGAGCACGCTGTCGGCCTCGGCGTGGCTCAGCCTCCCGAGGGCGGCGAACACCACGACGGCGACGAGGTCGGCCACGAACGCCAGGGCGGGGATCCGGCTGGGGTGCACGACGACCAGGGTAGGGCGCCCGGCGCCACGCCGTCCCGCCGCCGCCCGGCCGGTCGCTCAGCGCGGGACGCCCGCCAGGAAGCGCGCCGTCATCTGCACCGCGGGCCCGGACGACCCGCCGTCGACGATGAGGGTGGCGAAGGCCAGGTCACCGCGGTAGCCGGTGAACCAGCCGTGCGAGCGGTTGCCGCCGTCGGGGCCCGCGTACTCGGCGGTGCCGGTCTTGCCGTACACCTCGCCCTGCCCGGCGGCGGCCCGCGCCGTCCCGGAGGTGACGACGGCCCGCATCATCGGGCGCAGCTGGTCGAGCACCGCGCGGTCCGGGGTGCCCGGCGCGACGGCGGCCTCGGTCGTCGCCCCGCGGATCAGCGACGGCGTGACGGGCGCGCCGTCCTGGACCGTCGCCGACACCAGCGCCATGCCGAACGGGGAGGCGAGGACGTCGCCCTGGCCGAAGCCGTCGCTGGCCCGCTGCAGGTCGTCGGTGGCGGGTGAGACGGTGCCGGTGATCGTCGTCATCCCGGGGATCTTCCAGTCCGCGCCGAAGCCGAGCGCCTTCCCGGCGTCCGGGAGGCCGCCGGGGGGCAGGCCGAGGGCGAGCCGGGAGAACGTGGTGTTGCAGGACTGCGCGAACGCCTCGGTCAGCGGCACGGTGCCGAGTACGAAGGAGTCCTCGTTGGGGATGGTGCGCCCGTCGATGACGGTGGTGCCGGGGCACTCGACCGGGGACTGCGGGGTGAGGTTCTCCGCCGGCATCGCCCCGTACGCGGTGACGATCTTGAAGGTGGAGCCGGGCGGGTAGCGGCCGGTCAGGGCCAGCGCGCCGTCGCGGTCGGCGGCCGCGTTCTGCGCCACCGCGAGCACCGCCCCGGTGGACGGCCGGATCGCGACGATCATGGCCTGCCTGGAGTCGGCGTCGACGGCGGCCTGCGCCGCGTCCTGCACGGTGCGGTCCAGCTCCAGGGTGACCGGCTTCCCCGGCCCAGCGGGCTGCCCGGCCACCGAGCGGACGGTCTCGCCGCGGGCGCCGACGACGTCGACCGACCAGCCGGGCGTCCCGCCGGCGGCCTTCTCGATGTCGGCGCGGGCGCCCTGCATCAGCTGCCCCGCGAAGCCCTGGTCGGGCGGCAGCAGGCGCGTCGAGGACACGAACCGGACGCCGGGCAGGTCGTAGATCCGGTCGCGGACCCGCTGGTAGTCGGGCTCCCGCAGCACGACGACGGTGTAGGCCTGCCCGTCCGGCACGGCGTTCGCGCCCGCGGTGATGCTCGACGCCGTGATCGCGGGGTCGATCGTGCCCAGTGCGGAGCCGAGCCCACCCGCGGCCTGCCCGACCTGCGCCTTGTCCAGGGTGACGGTGACGACCGGGGTGGGCGCGAGCAGCGTGGCCCCGCCGGCGTCGAGGACGGGCGCCGGGGCGGCGGTCACGGTGCGGGTCACCGGGCGCTGGCCGTCGATGAGCCCCGGCGCGAACGCGGCGGGCGACCAGTCGACCGCCCAGCCGGTGTCGTTGCCCGCGGCGTCGTCGGCGGCGACGAGCGGCAGGTCCAGGGTGTAGTTCCAGGCCCGGCCCTGCCCCAGGTCCCAGGCGACCTCCACCGTCGACGTCGCGCGGTCGCCGTCGGTGCGGGTGCCGGTCACCCGGGCGGTCATGCCGGCCGGGGCGAGATCGTCGCGGGACTTCTGCAGGTAGGCGCCCGCCGTCTCCGCGTCCGTGGTGTAGACGGCCGCGCCCGGCGCGTCCCCCGCGGCCCAGGCCGTGACATACCGCTCGGCGGTCGTCCCGGCACCTCCCCAGGGGCGCAGCAGCGCCACCACGACACCCACCGCGACGAGCACGACGATCGCGGCGGCCAGGACCAGGGGGCGCTTCCGCAGGGTGGCGATCACGATCAGCGAGTATGCCGCGCCCGGTGTGAGGGCCCCGGGTGTCCGGGCGCCCCGTCAGTCCTCCGCCGCGGCCAGCGTCTCCCGCACGGTGCGCAGCATCGCGGTCAGCTCCGCGGTCCGGCCCGCGTCGAGGCCGATCGCCTCCGGTGCGGAGAAACCCTGCACCAGCGGCCGGGCCCGCTCCAGCGCGGCACGGCCGTCGTCGGTGAGCTCCAGACCGGCCCGCCGGCCACGGCCGCCAGGCCCGTCGCGGCGGACGAGGCCGCGGGCGACGAGGTCGGTGACCAGCTCCCCCACGCTCTGCGGGCGCAGCAGGACGATCCGGGCGAGCTCGGCCTGCGACGGCGGCGGCCCGCCCGTCCGTTCGCGGTCGGCGAGCTCGGCGAGCACGCCGAAGCCGGTCGCGGTCAGGCCGGCCCGGGCGAATACCCGGTGGAATCCCCGGGCGACGACGTGGGCCGTCCGGATGAGCTCCCAGAGCGGCACGTCCTCGTCGGGCACGGACCGGACGCTATCAGGCGCCTGGTATCTGCCCGTCGCTCACAGCACCCCGGCGAACGCCAGCGCGACGACCTGGCCCATGGCGTTGTGCACCAGGTGCGTGACCACCCCCGGCCACACCGAGCCGCTGCGTCGTCGCAGCTCACCCGCGACCAGCCCGACGACCAGCGCCGTCAGGAACACCACATTCAGCCCGTGCGCCAGCGCGAACACCACGGCGCTGCCCAGCACACCGACGACGGCGCCGTAGCGCAGCAGCGCCGAGGTGACCACCCCGCGGAACAGCAGCTCCTCCCCCAGCGGTGTCAGCACCGCGAGGAACAGCAGCGACAGCGCCACCGACCAGGCCCCGCCGCTGCCCGCGTCGGCGTAGGCGCCCTGGATGTTCTCCGGCTCGATCCCGAGCGCGACCATCCCGACCACCAGCAGCCGGCTGACGACGAACGCCAGCACCGCCCCGGCGGCGCCGAGCAGCAGCCAGCGCACGGTCGTCGCCCGCACGCCGAACTCCGGCAGCGGGCGACGCCGGACCGCGACGGCCGCGGCGAACCCGGCGATGCCCGCGATCCCCGACAGCGCCGCGAGGAACAGGCCCCCGGCGAGCGGACCGGGGTCGAGGGTCCGCAGCACCAGCGGTCCGCCCCCGTAGGCGACGGCGGCCAGCACGACCAGGCCGACGACGACCTCCACCCACCCCGGGCGCGGACCGGTCCCGGTGACGACCGGCGACGCGGAGCTGGAACGGGACACGACGACCTCCCTGCTCGTGGTGGCGCGGCGGATGTCCGCAGCCACGGCCGAGTCGACACCGTGCCGTTGCGGCACGGTCAAGCACCGCGACCCGATCGTGCTCAGAACAGGACGGTGGCGAACCGTGCGACCTGCACGAACCCGACCCGCTGGTACGCGGACCGGGCCGGTGCGTTGAAGGCGTTGACGTACAGGCTGGCGCGGCGGCCCATCCCGGCGAGCGCGACCGCGACCGCCGACGTCCCGGCCGTGCCGAGCCCGTGCCCGCGCCAGGCCGGGTCCACCCAGACCCCCTGGATCTGGCCGACGGTGCGCGACAGGGCGCCGATCTCGGCCTTGAACACGACCTCACCGTCGTGGAACCGGGCGAACGCCCGCCCGGACGTGATCAGCTCGGCGACCCGGGCCCGGTAGCCCGCCCCGCCGTCGCCCTCGCGGGGGTCGACGCCGACCTCCTCGGTGAACATCGCGACGGCGGCCGGCAGGTAGCGGTCGAGTTCGGAGATCCGGACCGGACGCACCCGGGCGTCGGGCGCGATCATCGGCGGCCGTTCGAGGGTCATCAGCGGCTGGTCGGGCCGGACCTCGCGGGCCGGGCCCCAGCCCGGTGCGAGGTCCTCCCACAGCGGCAGGACGAGTTCGGCCCGCCCCACCAGCGACGAGCACACCCGTCCGGCCCGGCGGGCCCGGTCGGCGAAGGCACGCAGCGCCGCCCGGTCACCGCGCAACGGCACCAGGTTCGCCCCGGAGAAGCACAGACCGTCCGCCGGGGCCCCGTGGGACCACAGCTCACCACCCAGCCGCCACGGGTCGAGGCCGACCGCCTCGATACGGGAGGCGACCATGCACGCGGCGACCGGGTCGGCGTCGAGCACGTCGTGCACCCCGGAGCGGTGACGATCGTCGAGAAGCCGTGCTCCGGCCACCCTCAGCACGGGTTCATGATGCCACGCCGACGCCCGTCCGGTACCGGCACTCGCTCAGCCGACGGTCACCTGCGGTTCACCCGTCACACCGTCCACGCTCTCGCCCATCTCCTCGGCGAGCCGCATGGCCTCCTCGATCAGCGTCTCCACGATCTTGTGCTCGGGGACGGTCTTGATGACCTCGCCCTTGACGAAGATCTGGCCCTTGCCGTTGCCGGAGGCGACGCCGAGGTCGGCCTCGCGGGCCTCGCCGGGACCGTTGACGACGCAGCCCATGACGGCCACGCGCAGCGGGACCTCCATGCCGGTCAGCCCGGCGGTGACCTCGTCGGCGAGGGTGTAGACGTCGACCTGGGCCCGACCGCAGGACGGGCAGGACACGATCTCCAGCTTGCGGGGGCGCAGGTTCAGCGACTCCAGGATCTGCTGGCCGACCTTGATCTCCTCGACCGGCGGCGCGGACAGCGAGACCCGGATGGTGTCGCCGATGCCCTGGCGCAGCAGCGCCCCGAACGCCACGGCCGACTTGATCGTGCCCTGGAACGCGGGCCCGGCCTCGGTGACGCCCAGGTGCAGCGGGTAGTCGCACTGCTCGGCGAGCAGCTCGTAGGCCCGCACCATGACGACCGGGTCGTTGTGTTTGACCGAGATCTTGATGTCGTGGAAGTCGTGCTCGGCGAACAGGCCCGCCTCCCACATGGCCGACTCGGCGAGCGCCTCGGGCGTCGCCTTGCCGTACTTCTCCATCAGGCGCTTGTCGAGCGAGCCCGCGTTGACGCCGATCCGGATCGGCGTGCCGTGGTCCTTCGCGGCCTGCGCGATCTCCTTGACCTGGTCGTCGAACTTGCGGATGTTGCCCGGGTTCACCCGCACCGCGGCACAGCCGGCCTCGATCGCGGCGAACACGTACTTGGGCTGGAAGTGGATGTCGGCGATCACCGGGATCTGCGACTTCTGCGCGATCGCGGGCAGGGCCTCGGCGTCGTCGGCGGACGGGCAGGCGACGCGCACGATGTCGCAGCCGGCCGCGGTCAGCTCGGCGATCTGCTGGAGGGTCGCGTTGACGTCGGAGGTCAGGGTGGTCGTCATGGACTGGACGGAGATCGGGTGGTCGGATCCGACACCGACCGGGCCGACCTGCAGCTGCCGCGTCCTGCGGCGCGGGGCCAGGGTCGGCGCGGGCGCGGACGGCATACCCAGGGAGACGCTCACGACCTCCACTATCCCACCGCGCCGCAGGACCCGCCGTACCCGGTGAGCAGGGGCACTACGTGCGGCCCTGGTTCTCCTGCGCGTCCTGCAGCGTCGAGCTGTGCGGCAGCCAGGTCGCCAGCTCCACCGGCCAGCCGTCCTCGGTCAGCACCCGCACGACGGCGGGGTCGTCGTCGAGGATCATCGCGATCTCCCGCTCGCGGGCGAGCAGCCGCAGGACCTCGCGCTTGACGTAGCGGGCGGGGCGGTGGTCGTCGTCGGGGCGCATGAACAGCGGCCCGGTCGGCAGGCCGAAGCCCCTCAGCCAGGTCTCGGTCAGCCTGCGGTTCCGCTCGGGGCGGCCGGTCAGGTAGACGACGTCGTGCTCGTCCTGGGCCGCGCGCAGCCGGTCCGCGCCCTCGTCGAGCAGCGGGTCGGCGTGCGCGGCGGCGAAGAACTTCTCCCACCGGTGCACGTCGAGGTAGTGCAGCCGGTGCGAGACGTCGGCGAGGACGCCGTCGATGTCGAAGACCGCCAGCGGGCGTGCGCCCTCGGGTGCTGCGCTCACCCGAACAGCCGCACCGGGTTGACGATGTCGGCGATCGCGACCATGACCGAGAACCCCAGGAAGACGATCACGAAGACGTAGGCGACGGGCAGGAGCTTGGCCGCGTCGACCGGCCCGGGGTCGGGGCGTCCGAGCAGCTTCGCTGTGTTGCGCTTGATCGCCTCCCAGATCGCCGGGACGATCTGGCCGCCGTCCAGCGGCGGGACCGGGAGCAGGTTGAGCAGGAACAGCGACAGGTTCACCGCGGCGAGCATGTTCAGGAACAACGCCACGTCCTGCTGCCAGGGCACGTCCTGCTGAGCGAGGATCTCGCCGCCGATCCGGGAGACGCCGACGACGCCCATCGGGCTGTCCTGCCCGCGCTCCTCGCCGAGGAACGCGGCGCCGAACAGCGCCGGGATACGCGCCGGGATCGCGACGACGGCCTCTGCGGTGCGGGCCACCCCGTCGCCGATCTGCGCGACGGTCTCCCCCGCTGTCAGCGGCTGGTAGCTGGTGTTGAGCAGGACCCCCAGGTAGCCCGCGGTCACGGTGGCCTGCGGGTCCGAGGAGTTCCGGTCCGGCAGGGTGTTGGGGATGACGTCCACGGTCAGCGGGATCCGCCGGTCGCCGCGCTCCACAACGATCGGGGTCGGCCCCGACGACGCGCGGATCGCGTCCTGCACCGCCATGCCGTCGTCCGGCCCGAACTGCTGCCCGCCGACCTCGACGATGCGGTCGTCGGGCTGGACACCCGCGGCCAGCGCGGGCGCCAGCGGCGCCCCGGTCGGGCACTTCTCCGGGGCCTGGCCCTGCACCGCCACTGCCGGGAGCACGCACTCCTCGAGCGCGGCGATCTGGGTGGTCGGCGCGACCATGCCGACGCCCATGAACGTCACGAAGAACAGCGCGATCGCCAGGATCAGGTTCATGAACGGCCCGGCGAACATGACGATGATCCGCTTCCACGGCGACCGGGTCCAGAACTGCCGGTCCGCGTCCTGCGGGAGCACGTCGGCCTGCGACTGGCGCCGCGCGTCGTCCATCAGCCCCTGGAAGGGACCGGTGCGACGGCTGCGGCCCAGCGTCCCGCCCTTCGCGGGGGGCAGCATCCCGATCATCCGGACATAGCCGCCCAGCGGGATCATCTTGATGCCGTACTCGGTCTCGCCGCGGCGGACCGACCACAGGGTGCGACCGAAGCCGACCATGAACTCCGGGACCTTGATCCCGAACCAGCGGGCCGTGGTGAAGTGCCCGAGCTCGTGCCAGGCGATCGACAGCAGCAGCCCGAGGAAGAAGATCGCGATACCGACGACCGTCCAGACGATGGTCACGTTCCCGCCTTCTCGCGCGCGTGGGCGCGGGCCCAGGTCTCGGCAGCCAGCACGTCGTCCACGGTAGCCGGGTCACCCGTCCAGGCGTCGGCCGCCTCCAGCACCCCGCCGAGGAGGTCGGTGACGTCGGTGTAGCCGATCGCCCCGGCGACGAACGCCTCGACGAGCTCCTCGTTGGCCGCGTTGAGCACCGCGGGCAGGCAGCCGCCCGTGGTCCCGGCGGCGCGGGCCAGCCGCACGCCGGGGAACGCGTCGTCGTCGAGGGGTTCGAAGGTCCAGCTCTGCGCGGTGTCCCAGCGGCACGGCGCCGAGGCGCCGGCGATGCGGTCCGGCCAGCCGAGCGCCAGCGCGATGGGCAGCCGCATGTCCGGCGGCGACGCCTGGGCGATCGTCGAGCCATCGGTGAAGGTGACCATCGAGTGCACGATCGACTGCGGGTGCACGGTGACGTCGATGCGGTCGTAGGGCACCCCGAACAGCAGGTGCGCCTCGATCACCTCGAGGCCCTTGTTCACCAGCGTCGCCGAGTTGATCGTGATGACCGGGCCCATGTCCCAGGTCGGGTGCTTCAGTGCCTGCTCGACGGTCACGTCCCGCAGCGACGCGCGCGACCGGCCGCGGAACGGGCCGCCCGAGGCGGTGAGGACCAGCCGGTCGACCTCGGACTCCCGTCCACCGCGCAGGCACTGCGCGAGCGCGGAGTGCTCGGAGTCCACGGGCACGATCTGCCCCGGCGCGGCCGCCGCGGACACCAGCGGGCCGCCCGCGACCAGCGACTCCTTGTTCGCCAGCGCGAGCCGGGCACCGGTGGCGAGCGCGGCCAGGGTCGGGCCGAGGCCGCGGGAGCCGGTGATGCCGTTCAGGACGATGTCGGCGCCGCAGGCGGTGACCAGCTCGGTCGCGGCGTCCGGGCCGTCGAGCACCTCGACGCCGGGCAGCTCCTCCCGCAGCCGCACCGCCGCCGCGGCGGACGCGACTGCGACCCGCCCGACGCGGTGCGTGCGGACCTGGGACACCAGCAGGTCCACGTCCGATCCGCCCGCGGCCAGCCCGGACACCGTGAACCCGCCGGCGCGGGTGATCACGTCCAGGGCCTGGGTGCCGATCGACCCGGTGCTGCCCAACACGACGAGTGACTTCATCACCGCACATCATCCTCGGCCCGCGAGCTGTGCGACGATGACCCCGCACGGAGCCGGAGCAGGAGGACACACGGTGGCCAGCAAGGCAGTGGCGCACAGCGCAACGACCAGCAAGACCCGCGAGATCGCGGTCGCGTCCGGGGTCGACCCGGCCGACGAGCCCTCGGTCGACTGGGGCTGGCACCAGAACTTCTCCAAGGGTCTGCCGATCGCGGCCGCCGTCGCCGGCATCGCGCTGCTGCTGTTCACGATCGGCCACCCGACCAGCTGGACCGAGTTCCTGTTCTCGGCCGTGCCCGCCGTCGTCTGCCTGATCGGTGCGGTCGCGCTCCCGGTCTACCAGCGGCGTCGCCGGCTCTGACCCCGTCGGGTGGCCGCGCGCGGTGCGGGTGAGCCGGTCGAGCTGACGATCGGCGACCGCGTCGTGCGGCTGTCCAGCCCCGACCGCGTCTACTTCCCGGAGCGGGGCGAGACCAAGCGGGACCTCGCCGCGTACTACACCGCCGTCGGCGACGGCGTCGTCCGCGCGCTGCGCGACCGGCCGTGCATGTTGCACCGCTTCCCCACCGGTGTCACCGGGGAGAAGGTGCACCAGAAACGGCTGCCGCGCGGCGCCCCCGGCTGGGTCCGCACCGTCCGCGTGACCTTCCCGCGGTACAACCGCACCGCCGACGAGCTGTGCGTCGCCCACCCGGCCGACGTCGTCTGGGCGGTGCAGATGTCCACCGTCGAGTTCCACCCCTGGAACTCCCGCGCCGCCGACGTCGAGTCCCCCGACGAGTGGCGCATCGACCTGGACCCGATGCCCGACGCGTCCTGGGCCGATGTCCGCCGCGTCGCCGGCGTGGTGCACGAGGTGCTCGACGAGCTGGGCGCGACCGGGTTCCCGAAGACCTCCGGCGGCTCCGGACTGCACGTCTACGTGCGCATCCCGCCGGACCACGGGTTCGCCGACGTCCGCCGCGCCGCGCACGCGTTCGCCCGCGAGGTGGAGCGTCGCTGCGACCGCGTCGACCTGTCCTGGTGGCGCAAGGACCGCGACCCGTCGACGGTCTTCGTCGACTACAACCAGAACGCCCGCGACCACACGATCGCCTGCGCCTACTCGGTGCGCGGCACCCCCGATGCGCGGGTGTCGGCCCCGGTGGCCTGGGACGAGATCGACGACTGCGAGCCCCGGGACTTCACGATCGCCACCGTCCCGGCCCGCTACGCCGAGCTGGGCGACCTGCACGCCGGCATCGACGAGACCGAGTTCGGCATCGAGCCGCTGCTGGAGTGGGCCGACCGCGACGAGCGCGACGGTGCGGAGACGCCCGATCTGCCCGATCTCGACGGAGACGGCCGCTAGGCTCGGCGCCCATGGACGACGGGCCACGCAAGGACAGGTTGAACCGCCTCGGGTACGGGATCGGCGGTGGTCTCGCCGTCGGCTCCGCCGTGTGGGTGCTGTCCGGCACGTGGTGGTGGCTGCTGGTCTTCCTCGCCGTCGGCCTTGCGCTCGGGCTGTTCCTGCGCGCGACGACCCCGGAGTCCTAGCAGTACACCTGGCCCGGCCCCTGCTCCCGGGCACGGGCCCGCAGCCGCGCGAACTCGGCGACCATCGCCGCGCGCGACCAGTGCGCGTTGAGCCCCGAGGGGTTCGGCAGCACCCAGATCCCGGCCGTCCCCAGCCGGTCGGGCTGCTCCCCCACCGCCGCGTCGCGCCGCCCGAACGCGGTCCGGTACGCCCCGATCCCGACGACGGCCAGCCAGCCCGGCTCCCGCGCCGCGACCAGCGCGCGCAGCCGCTCCCCACCGGCGACGACCTCGTCGTCGGACAGCTCGTCGGCCCGCGCGGTGGCCCGGGGCGCCATGTTCGTGATGCCGAGCCCGAGCCGCGCCAGCTCGCCCTGCTCGGCCGGTGCCAGCAGGCGCGGGGTGAACCCGGACCCGTGCAGCACCGGCCAGAACCGGTTGCCGGGGCGGGCGAAGTGGTGCCCGGTCGCCGCCGACACCAGACCCGGGTTGATGCCGCAGAACAGGACCCGCAGCGGCGGGTCGCCGGGCCCGGGCAGGACGTCGTCGATCGTCGCGTCCCGCGCCCGCTCCAGCGCCTCCCGGTCGGGCAGTCGTCCCACACCGATCAGTCTGGCGCACCCGGCCGGTCCCCCCTCGGACGGGCGAGCCGGGATGCTCGCGCCGACGATCGGGAGGAGACTCGTCCGCCGTGGACCTGCCCGTGATGCCCCCGGTGAAGCCGATGCTGGCCAAGCCCGCCCCGTCGATCCCCGAGGGCAGGCTCTACGAGCCCAAGTGGGACGGCTTCCGCTCGATCGTCTTCCGCGACGGCGACGAGGTGGAGATCGGCTCCCGCAACGAGAAGCCGATGACCCGCTACTTCCCCGAGGTCGTCGAGGCGGTGAAGGCGCACTTCCCCCCGCGCGCGGTCGTCGACGGGGAGCTCGTCGTCGCCTCCGGGAACGCACTGGACTTCGAGGCGCTCCAGCAGCGGATCCACCCCGCGGCCAGCCGGGTGACGCTGCTCTCGACCGAGACGCCGGCGTCGTTCGTGGCCTTCGACCTGCTGGCGCTCGGCGACGACGACCTCACCGCGCGCCCGTTCGCCGAGCGCCGCGCGCTGCTGGAGGAGGCGTTCGCCGGCGTCGCGCCGCCGGTACACCTCACCCCCGTCACCGACGACACCGCCACCGCACGCCGCTGGTTCGAGAAGTTCGAGGGCGCCGGGCTCGACGGGCTCATCGCGAAGGACCCGGCCGGGACCTACCAGCCCGACAAGCGCGTCATGACCAAGGTGAAGCACGAGCGGACCGCGGACTGCGTCGTCGCCGGTTACCGGGTGCACAAGTCCGGCCCGGACGCCGTCGGGTCGCTGCTGCTGGGCCTGCACGACGCCCGCGGGGTACTGGTGTCGGTCGGGGTCGTCGGGGCGTTCCCGATGGCGCGGCGCCGCGAGCTCATGACCGAGCTGCAGCCGCTGGTCACCGACTTCGACGACCACCCGTGGGCCTGGGCGAAGCAGCTGGAGGGCGAGCGGACACCGCGCAAGTCCGAGACGAGCCGGTGGAACGCCGGCAAGGACCTGTCCTTCGTCCCGCTGCGCCCGGAGCGGGTGGTCGAGGTCCGCTACGACTACATGGAGGGCGCACGGTTCCGCCACACCACCCAGTTCGTGCGGTGGCGCCCGGACCGCGATCCTGCCTCGTGCACCTACGAGCAGCTGGAGCGCCCGGTGAACTTCGACCTCGCGGAGGTGCTCGCCGGGCGCGGGTGATCCTTCTCCGTGGAACCCGCACCGCCCTGCGGGGGACCCCGGACTCCCCGGAGAAGGATCACGACTGCGAACGGCTCCCCCGCGTTCGCCCGTGGCGCGCGCGGCTCCCGGCCAGGGTGCGCCGCATGGACCTGGACACGGTGCTGCGCGGCCAGGACGGGGTGTTCTCCCGAGGGCAGGCGCTGGCGTGCGGGATCTCGGCGAGGGCACTGCACGCCCGGGTCATCCGCGGCGCCCTGGTGATCGTCGCACCGGGGGTGTATCGGGCGTCGTCGCACCGGCCCACCGCATGGGGACGGGTGGTGGCCGCCGCGTTGTGGGCCGGGCCGGGCGCCGTCGTCGACGGGCCCGCAGCGGCGTTCCTGCACCGGATGTCGGTGCCCACCACCGCGTTCCCGGTCGTGGGGGTGACCGTGCCCGCGCCCGCGCGGCGCACACCACCGGACGGGATCCGGGTCCGCCGGCGCACCCTGGACGCGGCGGACCGCACGGAACGGCGCGGTGTCGCCGTCACGGCACCGGCCCTGACCGCGCTGGAGACGGCCGTCGCCCTCACCGACGGCACCACCTTCCTGGACCGGGTGCTGCAGCGGGGACTGCCCTTCCCCGAGCTGCTCGCCGCGTTCCAGCGCGGGGTCGGCACCCACGGCTGGGCTCGGGCCCGCGAGCTCGTCGTCGAGGCCGCCGACCGGGCCGACTCGCGGGCCGAGCGGCGCCTCGTCGCGCACCTGCGACGGGCGGGGCTCACCGGGTTCGTCCTCGGATGGCCCTTCGGTCCGTGGCGGGTGGACGTCGCGTTCGTGGCGGAGCGGCTCGCGGTGGAGATCGACGGCTGGGCGTTCCACTCGGACCCGGCCCGCTTCCGGGCCGACCGGCGCAAGCAGAACGCCCTGGTCGCCGCGGGGTGGACGGTGCTGCGGTTCACCTGGCAGGACGTCCGGGACCGGCCGGGCGACACGGTGGGCCGGATCCGGTCGGCGCTGCGGTGATCCTCCTCCGCGGAGCCCGGCGCACCCTGCGGGGTATCGCACGCTCCGCGGAGAAGGATCATGGTCGGCAGCCGCAGGACTCCCGGTGCACGAAGGTCGTCGGCAGCCGCAGCGAGCGCCGTTGCGCCTCGGGCTCGGCCATGCGGCGCAGCAGCAGCCGGACCGCCTCGCGCCCGATGTCCGCGAACGGCTGCGCGACGACGGTGAGGCGCGGGCTGAACGCATCCGCCCACGGGAAGTCGTCGAACGCGGCCAGCGCGAGGTCCCCGGGGATGCGCAGGCCCAGGTCGTGGGCGGCCTGGACGGCACCGATCGTCATCGCGTTGTTGCCCGTGACCAGTGCGGCAGGCCGTCCGGGCGAGGCCAGCAGTTCGCGCACCGCGACGCGGGCGGGCTCGCTGTCCGAACGCCCCTCCACCACCGGTCCTGGCGGGAGGCCGGCCCGGCGCATCCCGAGGCGGTAGCCCTCCAGGCGCTCGACGGTCGTCGACAAACCGGGGAGGCCCATCACGAAGCCGATCCGGTCGTGCCCCGCCCCGGCGAGGTGGGTCACCAGCCCCGCGACGGGCTCCACGTTCTCCGAGCCGACCTCGTCCAGCCGCCCGTCCAGCATCCGGTCGACCAGTACCGTCGGCACGTTCTGCGCGGCGAGCGCCTCCAGGGTCGCGGTGGACCCCCCCGAGGGGGCGAACAGCACTCCGTCCACCCGGCTACGGAGCTGCGCGACGGCCGTCGCCTCGTAGCCCGGGTCGTCGTGCGGGTCGGCGAGCAGCAGGGTGTGCCCGGCCGCGGCGGACTCGTCCTCGATCGCGTGCAGCAGCTCGCCCAGGTACGGGTTGGAGATCGCCGACAGCGCGAGCCCGACGGTCCGGGTGCGCGCGGTCGCGAGCGAGCGTGCGGCGGCGTTGGGCGTGTAGTGCACCTGCGCCATCGCGGCCAGCACCTGCTCGCGGGTGGTCTCCCGAACGGGCCGGGTGCCGTTCAGGACGTGGGACACGGTCGCGGTGGAGACCCCGGCGAGCCGGGCGACCTCGGCCATGGTCGCGATCACGCACCTCCGAGGCGGGTCACGGGTTGGCGACAGCGTACAGGCAACCGGTTGCGCAAGCGGTTGCTCCACGCATACCGTGCACCGGTCATACCGGACGGACGTGTCCCGGACCACACCGTTGCACACCCGTCGGAGCCCTCGACGACGAGGAGAGTGTCCGTGCGCCCGAGAACCAGGTCGCGTCCCGCCGTCCTCACCGCACTGCTGGCGGTCATCGGTCTCGCCCTCACCGGCTGCGCCGGTGCCGGCACGTTCGGCCTGCCCGAGGGTACGCGGATCGTGACGATCGCGATCGTGTCCAACCCGCAGATGGAGGACGCGATCGAGCTGAGCCCGCGGTTCGAGGCCGAGAACCCCGGCATCACCGTGCGCTTCGTGAGCCTGTCGGAGAACGAGGCCCGCGCCAAGATCACCGCATCGGTCGCCACCGGCGGCGACGAGTTCGACGCGGTGATGATCTCGAACTACGAGACCCCGCAGTGGGCCCGCAACGGCTGGCTGGTCGACCTCGACCCGCTGATGGACGCCACTCCCGGCTACGACCGGGACGACTTCACCCCGACCATCCGCGGCGCGCTCTCCGGCCCGGACGGACACATGTACTCGGTGCCGTTCTACGGCGAGTCGGCGTTCCTGATGTACCGCAAGGACCTGTTCGAGCAGGCAGGCCTGACCATGCCCGCGAAGCCGACCTGGGACCAGGTGGCGCAGTTCGCCGACCTTCTCACCGACCGCGAACAGGGCCGCGGCGGCATCTGCCTGCGCGGCAAGCCCGGCTGGGGAGAGGTCATGGCCCCGGTCGACGCGATGATCAACTCCTACGGCGGCCGCTGGTTCGACCAGGACTGGAACGCCCAGCTGACCTCACCCGAGGTGCGCAAGGCGGTCAACTTCTACGTCGACCTGGTCCGCCGCGACGGCCAGGCCGGTGCCGCGGGCTCCGGCTTCTCCGAGTGCGGCAACCAGTTCAGCCAGGGCAACACCGCGATGTGGTTCGACGCCACCGTCGCCGCGGGCCTGCTGGAGAACCCGGACGAGTCCAACGTCGTCGGGAAGGTCGGCTACGCCCCGGCACCCACCGGCGTCGACGGGCTGTCCTCGGGCTGGCTGTACTCGTGGGCGCTGGCCATCCCCCGCACCACCGCGGACAAGAGCCCGGAGCAGGTCGAGGCGACCTGGAAGTTCCTGTCCTGGATGACCTCGAAGCCGTACCAGAAGATGGTCGGCGAGGAACTCGGCTGGACCTCCGTCCCGCCCGGCGCACGCCAGTCGACCTACGAGATCCCCGAGTACGTCGCCGCCTCGCAGGCCTACGCGCCGCAGACCATCGCGGCGATCAACGCCGCGAACCAGGACCGGCCGACCCGCGACCCCGTCCCGTACACCGGGCTGCAGTTCGTCGGGATCCCCGAGTTCCAGGACCTGGGGACCCGGGTCAGCCAGCAGATCTCCGCGGCCATCGCCGGGCAGCAGACCGCTGACGAGGCCCTCGACCAGGCCCAGCAGTACGCCGAGACCGTCGGCGAGTCCTACCAGCAGAGCGGGGGCGACCGGTGACGACCACAGAGGCACCACCGCAGGCGGCACCGGAACGGCAGACCTCACCGACCGCGGAGCGTCGCGACGGCTGGATCCGCCGGGCACCGCTGCTCCCCGCGCTGATCTTCACGATCATCGTCACGCAGCTGCCGTTCCTGGTGACGATCTGGTACTCGCTGCAGTCCTGGAACCTGGTGCGCCCCGGCAGCCAGCGCTTCGTCGGGCTGGAGAACTACGCGACGGTGTTCACCGACTCGCAGTTCCGCGGCGTCGCGCTGAACTCGATCCTGCTCACCCTGGGCGCGGTCGCGATCGCGATGGTGCTCGGGCTGCTGATCGCGCTGCTGCTCAACCGCGCGTTCCTCGGCCGCGGCATCGTCCGGACGCTGATCATCACGCCGTTCCTGATCACCCCGGTCGCCGGTGCGCTGCTGTGGAAGTCGGTACTGTTCGACCCCACCTACGGCTTGGTGAACTTCCTGCTCTCGCCGTTCGGCGCCGGGCAGACCGACTGGGTGTCCACCTTCCCGCGGGCCGCGGTGATCGTCGCGCTGGTGTGGCAGTGGACGCCGTTCATGATGCTGCTGATCCTCGCCGGGCTCGGCTCCCAGCCGCAGGAGGTCCTCGAGGCCGCACGGATGGACGGGGCGACCGGGTTCGCGGTGTTCCGCGAGGTGACGCTGCCGCACCTGCAGCGGTTCATCGAGCTCGGTGTCGTGCTCGGCGCGATCTACCTGGTCAACACGTTCGACACGATCTACATGATGACCCAGGGCGGTCCGGGTACGGCGTCGGCGAACCTGCCGTTCTACATCTACCAGCGGGCGTTCCTGGGCTTCGACATCGGCGAGTCCGCCGCGATGGGCGTGGTCACCGTGGTGGCGACGATCATCGTCGCCACCCTGGCGCTGCGCCTGATCTTCCGCAGCTTCTCCGCCGCCGAGGAGGCGTGATGACCGCAGTCGCCGAACGGACCTCCACCCCCGCGACGACGCCGCGGAAGGCCTCGCGCGGGGCCGGGCCGCTGCTGAGCGTGCTGGCCTGGATCGTCGGGCTCGGGTTCTTCTTCCCCGTGCTGTGGATGGTAATGACCGCCTTCAAGACCGAGGCGCAGGCCGTCACGATCCCGCCGACGGTGTTCTTCGTCCCCACGTTCGACAACTTCGCCGAGGTGTTCGGCGGCGGGGTCGGGCCCTACCTGCTCAACTCGCTGTTCGCGACGGTCGCCTCGACGGTCCTGGTCCTCCTGCTGGGCACCCCGGCCGCGTTCGCGCTGTCGCTGCGGCCGGTGAAGAAGACCCAGGACGTGCTGTTCTTCTTCATCTCGACCAAGATGCTGCCGGTCGTCGCGGCGATCGTGCCGATCTACGTCGTCGTGAACTACCTGGGCGCCCTGGACAACATCTGGACGCTCGTCGTGCTCTACACGGCGATGAACCTGCCGATCGCGGTGTGGATGATGCGGTCGTTCTTCCTGGAGGTCCCCAAGGAACTCCTGGAGGCCGCGAGCATGGACGGGGCGTCGCTCTGGCGCTCGCTGCGCGAGGTCGTGCTGCCGATCATCTCGCCCGGCATGGCCGCCACCGCGCTGATCTGCATGATCTTCGCCTGGAACGAGTTCTTCTTCGCGGTGAACCTGACCGCCTCGCGGGCCGCGACCGTGCCCGTGTACCTCGTCGGGTTCATCACCTCCGAGGGCCTGTACTTCGCCAGTCTCTGCGCGGCGGCCACCGTGGCCGCGCTGCCCGTCGTCATCGCCGGCTGGATCGCCCAGAACAAGCTGGTCCAGGGCCTGTCCTTCGGGGCCGTCAAGTGATCGTGTTCGTGAACAGGATGGGAGCCCGCCGTGGCTGACGTGGTGTTCGACCAGGCATCTCGGATCTACACCCCCGGAGCCAAGCCGGCCGTCGACCGGCTGGACCTGACGATCGAGGACGGCGAGTTCGTCGTGCTCGTCGGGCCGTCCGGATCGGGCAAGTCGACGGCGCTGCGGATGCTCGCGGGCCTCGAGGAGATCGACAGCGGCTCGATCCGGATCGACGGCGAGAACATGGTCGGGGTCGCCTCCCGCGACCGGGACATCGCCATGGTGTTCCAGAACTACGCGCTCTACCCGAACAAGACCGTCGGGGAGAACATGGCGTTCCCGCTGAAGATGGCCGGGATCGACAAGGCCGAGCGGGCGGTCAAGGTCAAGGAGGCCGCCGAGATCCTCGGTCTGACCGACTACCTCGCCCGCAAGCCGCGCGCCCTGTCCGGCGGCCAGCGTCAGCGCGTCGCGATGGGCCGGGCGATCGTGCGCGAGCCGCGGGTCTTCCTGATGGACGAGCCACTGTCGAACCTCGACGCGAAGATGCGGGTGCAGACCCGCACCGAGATCGCGGCACTGCAGCGACGTCTGGGCGTCACCACCGTCTACGTCACCCACGACCAGGTCGAGGCCATGACGATGGGCGACCGCGTCGCGCTGCTCGCCGACGGGAAGCTGCAGCAGTTCGCCAGCCCGGCCGACCTGTACGACCGGCCGCAGAACGCGTTCGTCGCCGGGTTCATCGGTTCGCCGGCGATGAACCTGTTCACCGCGAAGGTGACCGAGCGCGGGGTGACCCTCGCCGGGCGGGAGGTCGCGCTGCCCCAGGACGTCCGGTCGACGATCGGGGCGCACCAGCTCACCGAGGTGACCCTGGGCATCCGTCCCGAGCAGTGGACGGTCTCCCCCGACGGCGGCGAGGGCATCCCGGCCCGGGTCGACGTCGTCGAGGAGCTCGGGTCCGACGCCTACCTCTACGGCACCCTGGCCGAGTCCTCCGGCGACCTGTCGGCGACGGCGTCGCTCACCGGCTCGCGCGACGACGCCGTCGTCGTGCGGACCGCGGGGCGCACCGGGGCGCGGCGCGGGGACCGGGTCGCACTGACGCCGTCGGCCGAGGGGCTGCACCTGTTCCACCCGGAGAGCGGCGACCGGCTCTGAGCTGGTCCGCCCGGCGACGCGAGGGGGTCGCCGGGCGGGTCGGCCCGGACGCGACGCGGCGAGCTGCCGAGGGGATCGCCGGGCGGGTCAGCCCGGATGCGACGCGGCGAGCTGTCCGCAGGCCGCGTCGATCTCCTGGCCGCGGGTGTCGCGGACGGTGCAGGCGACGCCGGCCGCGCGCACCCGGCGCACGAACTCGTCCTCGACGGGCTTCGGCGAGGCGTCCCACTCGCTGCCCGGCGTCGGGTTCAGCGGGATGAGGTTGACGTGCACCCGGGACGTGCCGATGTGCTGCCGCAGGACCTTCGCCAGCATGTCGGCGCGCCACGGCTGGTCGTTCACGTCGCGGATCAGCGCGTACTCGATGGAGACGCGGCGGCCGGTCGTGGTGGCGTAGCGCCGGCCCGCGTCGAGGACCTCGGCCACCTTCCACCGGTTGTTGACCGGGACGAGGGTGTCGCGCAGCTCGTCGTCCGGGCAGTGCAGCGAGATGGCCAGGGTGACCGGGATCCCCTCCTCGCGGAGCCGGTCGATCGCCGGGACGAGCCCGACGGTGGACACGGTGACCCCGCGCGCGGAGATGCCCAGCCCGTCCGGGGCCGGCTCGGTGATCCGGCGGACGGCGGCGACGACCCGCTTGTAGTTGGCGAGCGGCTCGCCCATCCCCATGAACACGACGTTCGACAGCCGGGTCGGCTCGTCCAGCACGCCGTCGCGGGCCTGGGCGGCGGCGCGGCGGACCTGGTCGACGATCTCGGCGGTCGACAGGTTGCGCTGCAGGCCGCCCTGGCCGGTGGCGCAGAACGGGCACGCCATCCCGCAGCCGGCCTGGCTGGAGATGCAGACCGTGGCCCGGTCGGGGTAGCGCATCAGCACGCTCTCGGCGAGCACGCCGTCGTGGCCGCGCCACAGCGTCTTGCGGGTGGCGCCGCCGTCGCAGGCCTTCTCGGTCAGCGGCGTGACCAGCGGCGGGAGCAGCGGGCGCAGCTTCTCCCGGACGTCACCGCCGAGGTCGCTCATGGTGTCGAGGTCGTCGGTGAGACGACCGAACCAGTGGCGGGCCAACTGGTCGAGGCGGAACCGCGGTACGCCGAGTTCCTGCGCGACGGCGGCACGGTCGGCCGGGTCGACGTCGGCGAGGTGGCGGGGCGGAGTACCGCGGCGGGGTGCGTCGAAGACGAGCGGGAGGCTGGACATGGCACCTCCAGTGTGCCAGCCCGGCCGCGGGTCAGCGGATCCCGGGGATCCGCACGTTGTAGCGCCGGGACAGGTCCTCCAGGATCCCGAGCCTGCGCGCGGCCGCGAGCCACAGCACGATCCCGGCGCAGAGCCCGGTGACCGGCACCGCGGACCCGGTCCCCTGCCCCTG
Source organism: Pseudonocardia sp. SID8383 (assembly GCF_009864975.1). NCBI lineage: Bacteria > Bacillati > Actinomycetota > Actinomycetes > Pseudonocardiales > Pseudonocardiaceae > Pseudonocardia > Pseudonocardia sp. SID8383. The sequence continues at coordinate 5,935 of NZ_WWFY01000781.1, read as the reverse complement.
GTAGGTCAGGGCCAGGAAGGCGCCGAACGCGGCGAGGAGCAGCACCAGGCCGCCGGTCGCGACGAGGCTGCGCTCCTCCAGCACGGTGGAGGCCTGGATCAGCAGCACCCCGACGAGGGCGGCGGACAGGGCGGTGGCCAGCTCGCCGTAGTCGACCAGGGACAGCAGCGACGGCAGCAGCACGACCCCGGCGACGCCGATCACGATCAGCCGCTGCATCCGCCGCTTCCGCTCGGGGTGCAGGGTCACCGCCATCGCCGCGTTGCGCCGGCGCACGATCCACAGGTACGCGGTCAGGAAGATCCCGAGCGCGACGAGGACGGTGGCGAACCCGTTCCCGAGACCGCCCGCACCGACCACCCAGGCCAGCAGGCCCAGGACGATCTCCAGGCTCGGCACGGGAACGCCCAGCGACGGCTGGCGCATCGTGTACGGCATGCACCCACGGTAGCGAGAGCGGCCCGGGACACGGCGCAGGTGTGGCGGAACGACACACCCGCCCCACCTCGAACCGGACATCATGGGAGGCTCGTCACGTGCCCGGGTCCCCGAACCCCGGGCCGCCACCACCACACCGCCGGGCCCCCGCCCGGCCTCCCCCAGGAGAGCCATGACCCTCCCCACGACGTCCTCCACCGCGCCCGATCCCGCCCCGCGCGCCGGAGGGCCCGCACTCGGCCGCCGCGCGATGATCGCCGGTGCCGGCGTGGCCGCGATCGGCGCGGTCGCCGCCTGCGGTGGCGGCGGTTCCACCACCGCAGGCGGCGGGCAGGCCCAGACCGGGGACGCCCCGCAGGGCTCCCCCGGCACCGTCCTCGGCCCGGCGTCCGCGGTGCCGGTCGGCGGCGGCGCGATCTACGCCGACGCGCAGGTCGTCGTCACCCAGCCGCAGCAGGGGACGTTCACCGGGCTGTCCGCGATCTGCCCGCACCAGGGCTGCACCGTCAGCCAGGTCACCGACGGTCAGATCGTCTGCCCGTGTCACAACAGCCGCTTCTCCCTCGACGGCGCCGTCGTCGACGGGCCGGCCCAGCGGCCGCTCGACCCGCGGCAGGTCACCGTCGCGGACGGGTCGATCACCCTGGCCTGAGGCCGCTCCCGGCGCCGCGGGCTCAGGGCGGCAGGACGAGGCCGTCGGCGCGGCGCCGGGTGTGGAGCCGGTAGCCCACGCGCACGGTGCGGTCGGCGACGTCGTCGATCGCCCGGCGCGCGGTGCGGGCGGAGAACTCGATGCGCAGAACCTCCTCCAGGTCCGCGCGGGTGTCGAACCGCCAGGTCGAGACGACCCGGCGCAGCGCGAAGCCGTGGGCGGCGAAGAACCGGTCGACCGCGGGCGGGTCGTAGCGGGGCAGGTCGGCACGCAGCCACGTCCCGTACGGCCGCACCGTGAAATCCAGGTCGATGACGGCGAGCACCCCGCCCGGGCGCAGTACCCGCTCGGCCTCGGCGAGCCCCGGTTCACAGCCCGGCCCGAAGAAGTACGCGGTGCGCGCATGGACCAGGTCCGCGCAGGCGTCGGGCAGCGGGAGCCGCTCGGCGCCCGCGGTGTGCAGGGTGATGCGGTCGTCTCCGGCGACCCGCCGTCGTGCCCGTTCGACCAGCGGCGGGTGCGGCTCGACACCGGTGACGGTGGCGGCATGCTCGGCGAAACGCGGCAGGTGGAAGCCGTCCCCGCAGCCGACGTCGACGACGTCGGCCCCCGCCCAGCCGCCGGTCCCGTCCCACAGCGCGGCCCAGAGCTCGCCGTCGGCGTCCTGGGCGCGGTTCTCGGTCTCGTAGACCTCGGGCCAGTTCCAGATGTTCGGGCTGGGGATGGCCGGGCCGGGCTTCGGCCGGCCGCCGAACCCCTGGTAGGTGCGCTTCACGCGATCGGGACGACGATCCCGAGGATCGCCCAGGCGACGAACGCGGTCGGCAGCAGCGAGTCCAGGCGGTCCATCAGACCGCCGTGCCCGGGCAGCAGGTGCCCCATGTCCTTGACGCCGATGTCGCGCTTCACCAGCGACTCGACGAGGTCGCCCAGCGTCGCGGTGGCGACCAGCAGCGCCCCGACGAGCGAGCCCCAGTACCAGGCAGTGCCGAGCAGCAGCGCGGCGCAGAGCGAGCCGACGAGCATGCCGGCGACCATCGAGCCCGCGAAGCCCTCCCAGGACTTCTTCGGGCTGATCGTGGGGGCCATCGGGTGCCGGCCCGCGACGACGCCCGCCGCGTACCCGCCGACGTCGGAGGCGACCACGCAGAGCAGGAATGTGAGGACCCGGCCCACGCCGTCCGGGGCGACGGTCAACTGCACGGCGAAGGCCACGAGCAGCGGGACGTAGACGGCCACGAACAGCGACGCGCTGATGTCGCGCACGAAGTGGGCGGCGCCGCTGCGCATCCGCCACAGCAGGCAGCCCAGCACGGTCGCGGCGAGGGCGATCGCGGCGCCCCGCAGGCCGAACGGCCAGGACAGCCAGACGACGGCCTGGCCGCCGACCAGCAGGACGGGCAGCGACACCCGGATGTCGGCGCCGCGACGCAGCGCACCCGCGAGTTCCCAGGTGCCGACCGCGGTGACGCCGGCCAGGACCAGCACGAAGCCCTGCCGCTCGATCAGCAGGCTCACCAGGATGACGACGCCGAGCCCGACGCCGACGGCGATCGCGGCCACCAGGTTGCGCCCGATCCGGGAGCGCTTGTAGCCCCTCTGCCCACGGACCGGCTTCGGCTCGACCGGCACGCCGGCCGGACCGTCACCGGGGAGGTCGGAGGTCACGGGGACGGCGGCGTCGGAGGAGGAGGGCACCGGGCTCAGACCTCGAGGAGCTCGGATTCCTTGTTCTTGACCAGCTCGTCGATCTGCGCGACGTAGCGGTCCGTGACGCCCTGCAGCTCCTTCTCGGCGCGGGCGACCTCGTCCTCGCCGGCCTCACCGTCACGCTGGATGCGGTGCAGCTCGTCCATCGCCTTGCGGCGCAGGCCGCGGAGCACGACGCGCGCGTCCTCGCCCTTGCCGCGGGCGACCTTGACCATGTCCCGGCGCCGCTCCTCGGAGAGCTGCGGGATGATCACGCGGATGATCTGACCGTCGTTGGACGGGTTGACCCCGAGGTCCGAGTCGGCGATCGCCTTCTCGAGCTGCTTGAGCTGGCTGGCGTCGTAGGGCTTGATGACCGCCATCCGCGCCTCGGGGATCGACACCGAGGCGAGCTGGTTCAGCGGGGTCCACGCGCCGTAGTAGTCCACGACGATCCGGGAGAACATGTTCGGAGTGGCCCGGCCGGTTCGCACCGACGCCAGATCGTCACGGGCGACCGTGACGGCCTTCTCCATCTTCTCCTCGACGTCGAAGAGGGTTTCCTCGATCACGGTTGCATCCCCCGGCCTGGTCGTACTCGCTGGCGGTCACGATCCTCTCACCCTCCGCCCGGGCGGTGCGCGGAGCACCACCCGGGCGGGGGTGGGACGGATCAGTTCTGGCCGACCTCGAAGCGCACGAAGTCGTTGATGGTCAGACCCGCCTCGTCGGCGACGGCCTTGACCGACTTCTTCGGGTCGACGACGGAGGCCTGCTCCAGGAGCACGACGTCCTTGTAGTAGCCGTTGACCCGGCCCTCGACGATGCGGGGCAGGACCTGCTCGGGCTTGCCCTCCTCGCGGGCGGTCGCCTCCGCGATCTTCTTCTCGTTCTCGACGATCTCGGCGGGGACCTGCTCGCGGGTCAGGTACTCCGGCCGGGCCGCCGCGACCTGCATCGCGAGGCCGCGGGCGGCCTCGGCGTCGCCGCCCTCGTAGGCGAGCAGGACGCCGATCTGCGGGGGCAGGTCGGTGGCGCGCTTGTGCAGGTAGACGGCCGCCTGGCCGTCGACCCGGGCGTAGCGCTTCAGCTCGAACTTCTCGCCGATGCGGGCGGACAGGGCCTGCACGGCCTCACCCACGGTGCCGTCCTCGAGCTTGGTCTCGCGCAGCGCGTCGAGGTCGGCCGGCTTCTCGGCGACCGCGGCGGCCAGGATCTTCTCGGCCAGCGCGATGAAGTCGTCGGACTTGGCGACGAAGTCGGTCTCGCAGTCCAGCTCGACCAGGGTGCCGCCGTCGGCGACGACCAGGCCGTTGGCGGTGGCGCGCTCGGCGCGCTTGCCGACGTCCTTCGCGCCCTTGATGCGGAGCAGCTCGACGGCCTTGTCGAAGTCGCCGTCGGACTCCTCGAGCGCCTTCTTGCAGTCCATCATCCCGGAGCCGGTGAGCTCACGGAGCCGCTTGACGTCGGCGGCGGTGTAGTTCGCCATCGGGTGTCTCTCGTCCTCTGGGTCGTGACGGGAAGGGGGTCACCGGGTCGCACCCGGCGGGCCCGCGGTGTGCGGGCCCGCCGGGTGCGCGCACTCAGTTCTGGGTGCCGTTGCTGGTGGACGCGGGGGCGGTCGCGACCGCCGCACCGTCGCCACCCGCGGCGGAGAGGCTGGCACCGTCGGAGCCGACCTCGTTGCCCGCCAGGACGTCCTGCTCCCACTCCGGGAGCGGCTGCTCCGTGGCGGCCTCGCCACCCTCGCCCCGGCGCTGGCCACGAGAGACCAGTCCGTCGGCGGCGGCCTTGGCGATGACCTTGGTCAGCAGCGCGGCCGAGCGGATCGCGTCGTCGTTGCCCGGGATCGGGAAGTCGACCTCGTCCGGGTCGCAGTTGGTGTCCAGGATGGAGACGACCGGGATCTTGAGCTTCCGGGCCTCGCCGACGGCGATGTGCTCCTTCTTGGTGTCCACGATCCAGACGGCGGACGGGACCTTGGACATGTCGCGAATACCGCCGAGGGTCTTCTCGAGCTTGTCCTTCTCCCGGGTCAGCGTGAGGATCTCGCGCTTGGAGCGGCCCTCGAAGCCACCGTTCTGCTCCATCGCCTCGAGCTCCTTGAGGCGCTGCAGGCGACGGTGGACGGTCTGGAAGTTGGTGAGCATGCCACCCAGCCAGCGCTGGTTCACGTACGGCATGTTGACCCGGGCCGCCTCTTCGGCGATGGCCTCCTGGGCCTGCTTCTTGGTGCCGACGAACATGATCGTCCCACCGTGCGCGACGGTCTCGCGCACGAACTCGTAGGCGCGGTCGATGTACGACAGCGTCTGCTGGAGGTCGATGATGTAGATGCCGTTGCGCTCGGTGAGGATGTAGCGCTTCATCTTCGGGTTCCAGCGACGGGTCTGGTGCCCGAAGTGCACGCCGCTGTCGAGCAGCTGCTTCATGGTGACGACGGCCATGGCCTGCGTTCACCTCTCGGTCGGGCGCGGCGGACGCCGCGCAGGCGGTTCGTGGGCCCACCGGTCGGCGGACCACCCTGGCGCCCGCGGCGGAGCCGGACCCGCCTCCCGGGTCGCACGTGCGTGCGACGTCAGATGGCAGGACCGCCCGGCCTCCGCTCCCGACGCCGTACCCTGGGGGAACGGCGCGACGGGCGAGCGGGCGCGCGAAGTCACCACGACGGACGTGGTGCGGCATCCAGTGTACGCCGGGGCTTTCGGGCCGATCGCGGCGGAGCCCGGTTCCGGCGGCGGTTGTCCACAACCGGCCGGTACGTCCACAGGACGACGGTCCACCCCGGCGACGAGCGGTCGTCGCCGCAGGCTGGACGGGTGCCTCTCCCCTCGCCGTCCGCTCCCCCGCCCCGGGGCCCGTGTCACGCGTCCCTGCCGGGATGGCGGACCGGGCTACGGGCGGGGGCGGTGCTGCTCGCCGTGGTGGTGACCGGAGTGGCGCTCGTGCCGCCGGGGGCGGCGGTCACCGCACCGGTGGTCCCTTCAGCGGTGGTCACGGCGCCGGCGGTCACGGCGCCGGCGGTCACGGCGCCGGCGGTCACGGCGTCGGCGGTCGCGGCGTCGGAGACCGTCGTCCCGACCACGGAGCCACCTCCCGGGGCCGACGGCATCCCGCCTCCGCCCGGCGACGGGCCCGCTCCGGGCGGGCCCCCGG
>NZ_WWFY01000780.1:0-10347 GCF_009864975.1 Pseudonocardia sp. SID8383 | reverse complement strand
CCGTCGCGGCGACGCCCGGCAGCCAGTCGCCGCGCGCCGCGACCCGGGCCGCGAGCGCCTGGACGTAGGCGGCGCGTACGGCGTCGGGCCCCCCGACGCCGTCGACGTCGGCGATCCACTCGTCGGGCACCAGCGCCAGCACCCCCTCGAGCAGGTCCGGGGTGACCAGCGGGGCCAGTGCGCCGTCCGCGGCGTCGAGGTCGGGACGGGCGCCGAGCAGCACGTGGTCGCCTGCGTCGAACGGGCGGTGGGCGAACCGCGGCGCGGCCGACCAGTCGTGGGCGAAGGTGAGCGTCGCTCCGTGGTCGATCAGGTAGGGTCTGCGGTGCCAGAGCAGCATGTTCGAGTTGCGCCAGGAGCGGTCGACGTTGCCGACGAGCGCGTCGAACCAGAGCACCCGACCGGCGAACCCGGGCCCGACGTCGAAGGCGACCGGGTCCAGATCGAGCGCCCCGGGCAGGAAGTCGACGGCCAGGTTGAGCCCGTCGGAGTTCCGGAGCAGCTCCTGGACCTCCTCGTCCGGCTCGGTGCGCCCGAGCGTCCCGTCGACGACGATGGTCGCGATCCGCGGGACGGGCAGACCCAGCGCGCGGGCGAGCTCCCCGGAGACGATCTCGTTGACCAGCACCGGGCGGCCCTGCCCGGCGCCGGTGAACTTGACCGCGTAGGTACCGAGGTCGTCGGCCTCCATCAGCCCGGGCAGCGACCCGCCCTCGCGCAGCGGGGTCACGTACCGGATCGCGGTCAGCCGGGGCAGCGCCCGCCCCTCGGTCGTCCGCTCGTGGCTCACCCGCGGAGATTAGCGCCGGGCACGGATGCGGCCCGCACCCCGTGGCGTCGGGGTGCGGGCCGTGGTCACGCTCGCGGGGTCCGGGAGGAGGGTCACCGGCCCGCCCGGCTCCGGGACGCGCGGGCGGACCGGGAGGTGCGGGTCAGACCGAGACGGTCTGGCGCGGGATCGCCTGGGTCTGCTCCATCCGGCGGGCCGCCTGACGCGACAGGAGCTCGTCGACGCTGAACCGGCCCGGGCCGGTGGACATGAGGATCAGCGTGGCGCAGATGATCGTGCCGACGAGCGCCCACCCGTTGTCGGCCATGAACAGGCCGTTCTTGCCGTGGACGAACCAGATCGCGCCGGCCATCACGAAGGTCATCATCGCGCCGGGCAGGACCATGCGGACACCGAGGGCGACCGAGAGCGAGAACACGAGCTCGACCACGATCGTGAACGAGGCCGCGCCGATGGCCAGGGGGATGCCGAACTTCGCGAACACCGCGGCGGTGTCGAACAGACCGGCGTCGATCTTCTTCCACGAGTGCATGACCATGATGTAGGCCAGCAGCAGGCGGGCGACGAGCAGCGCGACATCGCGCGGGGTTCCGGTCAGGGAGCGGTACACGGTTCCTCCAGGTACGAGATGATCACCGCGGGTGAGCTCGTCACCACGGACTGCACAAGACCCTAGAGGCACGAACGCGCTACGTCGCCCGGTTCAGCCACCCTGCGCGACGAGACGGCCGCAGGACGCGACGAGATGTACGCCACCGCGTGTCACCCGACCGGGGAGCACTGTGGCCGGTGGCCCACACGGCACGACCGGTCGAGCGGTCACCCCGATCCCGCGTCGCCGCAGGTAGCGAGCACACAGCGTGTCCCTGCAGGAAGCGGACGTCACCCGGACGTCGCAGTGGCCGGCGGCTCACCCACCCGGGGTTCACCGACCGTCGGGGCCACGTGCAGTCCGGCGATCCGGACATGCCGCTCGTCCCGCACGACCCTGCGCGCGCCGGGCGGTACGCCCGAGCGGACCAGTGACGCGCCGCCGCGTCGCGCCGCCGCGCTCGGGCCCCGGCGCTGCGCCATGATGGCCGTCGTGTCCGACACGAACAGCCACGACATCACGGCGACCACGGAATGGACGGCGCTGACCGAGCACGCGGCGGAGGTCGAGCCGCGGCACCTGCGGTCGCTGTTCGACGACGACCCCGACCGCGCCGGTGCGCTCACCGCCACCGGGGCCGACCTGGTGCTCGACTACTCCAAGCACCGCATCACCCGCGACACCGTCGGGTTGCTGACGGACCTGGCGCGGGCGGCCGGGCTGCCCGCCCGCACCGAGGCGATGTTCACCGGTGCGCACGTGAACACCTCCGAGGACCGGGCCGTGCTGCACACGGCGCTGCGGCTGCCGCGTGACGCGTCGCTCACCGTCGACGGCCAGGACGTCGTCGCCGACGTGCACGCCGTCCTGGACCGGATGGGCGAGTTCACCGACGCGGTGCGCTCCGGGGCGTGGACCGGATCCACCGGCCGGCGGATCCGCACGGTGGTCAACATCGGCATCGGCGGCTCCGACCTGGGCCCGGTCATGGCCTACGAGGCGCTGCGCGACTACGCGCAGCGCGACCTCGAGTGCCGGTTCGTGTCCAACATCGACCCGACCGACCTGTACGAGAAGACCCGCGACCTCGACCCGGCGACCACGCTGTTCGTCGTCTCGTCGAAGACGTTCACCACGCAGGAGACGCTGACCAACGCCCGCAACGCGCGGTCCTGGCTGCTGTCCGGGCTCGGTACGGACGACACCGGGGCCGTCGCGAAGCACTTCGCCGCGGTCTCCACGAACGCGGAGAAGGTGTCGGAGTTCGGCATCTCCACCGACAACATGTTCGGGTTCTGGGACTGGGTCGGCGGCCGCTATTCGCTGGACTCCGCGATCGGGCTGTCGCTGATGTGCGCGATCGGCCGCGAGCACTTCGCGGAGTTCCTCGCCGGCATGCACGCCATGGACGAGCACTTCCGGCACACCCCCCTCGAGCAGAACCTGCCGGTGATCTCCGGGCTGCTCGGCGTCTGGTACGCGAACTTCTTCGGCGCCGACACCCGCGCGGTGCTGCCGTACTCCCAGTACCTGCACCGGCTGCCCGCCTACCTGCAGCAGCTGACCATGGAGTCCAACGGCAAGTCCGTGCGCGGCGACGGCACCCCGGTCACCACGACCACCGGCGAGATCTTCTGGGGCGAGCCGGGCACCAACGGCCAGCACGCGTTCTACCAGCTGCTGCACCAGGGCACCCGGCTCGTGCCGTGCGACTTCATCGGATTCGCCCGCCCGCACCACGACCTGCCCGGCGAGGACGCCGCCGACTCCCACGACCTGTTCATGGCGAACCTGTTCGCCCAGTCCGCGGCGCTGGCGTTCGGCAAGACCGCCGCGGAGATCGAGGCCGAGGGCACCCCGGCCGACGTCGTGCCGCACAAGGTGATGCCGGGCAACCGGCCGTCGTCGACGATCCTGGCCGAGAAGCTGACCCCGTCGGTGCTGGGGCAGATCATCGCCTTCTACGAGCACGTCACCTTCGTCGAGGGCACGGTCTGGGGCATCGACTCCTTCGACCAGTGGGGAGTGGAGCTCGGCAAGGTCATGGCCAAGCAGTTCGGCCCCGCGCTCCACGACCCGAACCCGCCGGACGCCGGTCTCGACGCGTCCACCGCCGCGCTGATCGGCCGCTACCGCGCCTGGCGCGGCCGTTGAGGCACCTCTTCCGGCGGACGAGCATCGACCGGGAGAGAATCGGCCGGTGAACGATCAACCGTCGGCCCCGCTGCGGGCCCGCGTCACCGGTCCGGTCGCTGCGGTACTGCTGGTGCTCGCCGGGGTGCTCATCGCCCTGGCGTGGACGGGTGTGCTGCAGGGCGGTGACACCGAGACCGCGGTCGGGCTCGCCGCGGACCGGATCCCCGGCGTCACCGTGGTCGCGCTGGTCGTCACCGAGCTCGGCAACACCGTCGGGAGCACGGCGGTCGCGCTCGTCGGCGGGGCCGTGCTCGCGGTGCGCGGCCGGGTCGCGGAGGGCCTGTGCCTGGCCGCGGTCCCGCTCGTCGCGAGCGTGGTGTTCACGATGGTCAAACGGATCCTCGACCGGGCCCGTCCGCCCGCCGACCTGCAGGTGATGGCCGTGGCGAACGAGTCGCTGCCGTCCGGGCACGCGACCATGGTCGCCGCCGCCTGGACGACGCTGGTGCTCGTGCTGTGGCCGGTGCTGCGGTCACGCGGCCGGGTGCTGCTCACCGCGTTCGCGGTGCTGTGGGCGGGGGCCGTCGGGTTCACCCGCGTCTATCTGGGTGTGCACTGGCTCTCCGACGTGCTCGCCGGATGGGCGTCCGGGGCGGCGCTCGCGTTCACCGGGGTGACGGTGCTGTCGCTGGTGCTCGACCGCCGGACCCGGCGACGGGACACCGCCCCGGCCTGACCCGGCCGGGCGCCACCCCCGGCGCCGGTCAGGCTGCGGGGTCCCCGTCCGGCGTCCCGGCGCCGGTCAGATCGCCGGTGATGCGCCTGGCCCGCTCCCCCGCCGCGGAGAGGGTACGGGCGTGGTCGTGCCAGGCGCCGATGTCGTCGCGCAGCCACGCCGCGCGCAGGGCCTCGGTCGCCGTCGTCCACTGCCGCAGCAGCGCGACCCCCTCGGCGGCACCGCAGGCCCTCCGGTGGGTCCGCAGTGCGCCGGTCATCGCGAGCACGGCACGCATCGCGGTCGCGACCTTCCCGGTGATCTCGATCGGCACCGGGAGCCCCGCCGTGGCGTGCGCGACGGCGGCCGCGCGGGTCAGCAGCAGCACCACGGCCACGACCCCGACCAGCACGACGACGGCCGCCATCCAGAACGCCGCGCCCGCCACCGGGGTGAACGCGAGCACCAGCACGACGAGCAGGAGCACGGGGACGACCCATCGGGCACCGCGGGCGGTCCGCACCAGGGTGTGGGCACGGCGCTGGGCCGCGGGGTCGGGTGGGGCGTCGTCGGCGCGCACGAGGCCGCGGTCGAGGAAGAGCAGAGCGGTGTCGGACGTGTCCGGCATGGGCTGATTGTGCACGGCCTCCGGTCAGACCTGCTCCTGCGGGCACCACCAGGTCGACCGCCCGCCGACGGTGCCGTGCATCATCTCGGTTCCGCAGCGGGGGCAGTGCCCGCCCGGGTGCCGGTGCTCGACGACCTCACCGGTGTGCACGCCGCCGTTCGCGACGGCCCGCTCCAGCGCGCGGTCGAGGTTGCGGTGCAGCCGGTCCAGGTCGGTGCGGGTCAGGTCGCGCACCGGGGCCTTCGGCGAGATCCGCGCCTGCCACAGCGTCTCGTCGGCCAGCAGGTTCCCGACGCCTGCCAGCACGGACTGGTCGAGCAGCCGTGCCTTCACCGCCGACGTGCCGCGCAGCAGCCGGTCGCGGAACTCGGCCGGCTTCATCCCCTCCGCGTCGGGGCCGAGACCGGACAGGTCGGGGTCGAGCCGGACCCGGCCGAGACGGCGCTTGTCGAACAGCCGGAACTGCCCGCCGTCGTCGAAGGTCATGGTGAACCGGTCCCACTCGGCCTTGCGCGGCTGCCGGTCGGGGCGGGCGGGGCCGCCGCCGATGCGCTCACCGTCGGAGTCGGTGACGACGATCCGTCCGCCCATCCCGAGATGCACGCCGAGCGCGGGCCCCGCCTCGCCGTCGGCGGTCTCGGTGTCGCACCACATGGTCTTGCCGATCCGGTTCGCCCGGGTGAGCCGCCCGCCCTTCAGCGCCGAGGCGATGTCACCGGGACGGTGCGGGCGGCAGACCCAGTCGTCGCGGTCGTCGACGGCGGTGATCGTGCGGCCGACGGCCTCGGCGAGGACCGTGCGTGCGTTCTCCACCTCGGGCAGCTCGGGCATGACGATCAGTGTGGCGTGGCCGGGGAACACCCGCGCGCCGGTCCGTCGTTGGGGCCGGTGTGACTGCTGGTGAACGGATGAAGGTGCGGGCGCCCGAACTGCGCGGACGGCGGTGGCTCAACACCGGCGGCGAGGACGTGACCCTCGCCGGGCTGCGCGGGCGGATCGTGGTGCTCGACTTCTGGACGTTCTGCTGCGTCAACTGCCTGCACGCGCTCGACGAGCTGCGGCCCCTGGAAGCCGAGTTCGGTGACGTCCTGACGATCATCGGGGTGCACTCGCCGAAGTTCCTGCACGAGGCGGACCCGGCCGCCGTCGAGGCCGCCGTGGAGCGCTACGACGTCACCCACCCCGTCCTCGACGACCCGGAGCTCACCACCTGGGACGCCTACGCCGCCCGCGCCTGGCCGACCCTGGCCGTCATCGACCCGGACGGGTTCGTCGTCGCCCGGATGGCGGGCGAGGGGCACGGCCCCGGGCTGGCCGCGCTGGTCCGGGAGCTGGTCGGCACACACGGCGACCGGCTGCGCCGCGGGGACGACCCGTACGTCCCGCCGCCCGCGCCGGACACCGCGCTGCGGTTCCCCGGGAAGGTCGTCGCGCTGCCCGGCGGCACGTTCCTCGTGTCCGACACCGCCCACCACCAGCTCGTCGAGCTGGAGCCCGACCTGGGGACCGAGGTGCGGCGGATCGGGTCCGGGGAGCGCGGGCTCGCCGACGGCGCGACGGCGGCGGCCCGGTTCTCCGAGCCGCAGGGGTTGCTGGTCCTCCCCTCCGGCGACGCCGTGCTGGTCGCCGACACCGTCAACCACGCGGTCCGGCGGGTCGACCTGGCCGACGGCACCGTGTCCACCCTGGTCGGGACCGGTGAGCAGCTGCGCGAACGGGTCGCCGTCGGTGGCGCGTCGGCGCTGCTGTCCTCGCCGTGGGACCTGGCGTGGTGGGGTGGGACGGTCGTCGTCGCGATGGCGGGACCGCACCAGCTGTGGACCCTCGACCCCGCCACCGGTGAGGCCCGGGTCCTGGCCGGGACCACCAATGAGGGACTGCGCGACGGCGCGTTCGACGAGGCGTTCTTCGCCCAGCCGTCCGGGCTGGCCGCCGGCCCCGACGGGACGCTGTGGGTCGCCGACTCCGAGATCTCCGCGCTGCGCCGGGTCGGCGACGGCCCCGGGGCCGCGGTCGCGACAGCCGTCGGGCAGGGGCTGTTCGAGTTCGGGCACCGCGACGGCCCGGCCGCGCAGGCGCTGCTGCAGCACCCGCTCGGGGTGGCCGTGCTGCCCGACGGCTCGGTCGCCGTCGCCGACACCTACAACGGCGCGGTGCGCCGGTTCGACCCGGCGACGAACCTGGTCTCCACCCTGGCGGAGGGTCTCGCCGAGCCGTCGGACCTGCTCGTCGACGGCGAGACGCTGGTCGTCGTCGAGTCCGCGGCGCACCGGCTGGTGCGGCTGCCCGTCCCGGCCGGGTCGCAGGTGTCCGGCGACGCCCACGTCGTCCGGCGGACCCCGACGGCCCTCGCCCCGGGCGTGGCGCTGCGGATCGGGTTCGCCCCGCCCACCGGGCAGCACCTCGACGACCGGTACGGCGACCCGACGTCGCTGACCGTGGCGGCCGACCCGCCGTCGCTGCTGCTGTCCGGCGGGGGCACCGCGACCGGGCTGACCCGCGAGCTGCGCCTGGACCCGGCCGTCGGCGCCGGGGTGCTGCAGGTCGCGGTGACCGCGGCGGCCTGCGACGACCCGTCCGACGGGTTCGCCGCCTGCCACCGCTACCAGCAGGACTGGGGTATCCCGGTCGAGGTCTCGCCCGGCGCCTCCACGGGGCTCGACCTCGACCTGCGGTCGGTGTGAACCTCAGCGGCGCCAGGGCCCGGTGCCGGCCAGCAAATACCCCGGGTTCTGGATGCCGGCGAACAGGAAGCGGCCGTCCCCGGTGAACGTGGGGCCGGCGAACTCGCTGTCGTTCAGGTCGTTGCGTGCCAGTGCGTAGGGCGCCCCGGTGCGCGGGACCCCGACGAGGTGCTGGACGCCCTCGCCGTCCTCCGCGACGATCGTGCCTCCGTAGGGCGAGACCGTGATGTTGTCCGGCCCGTCGAAGTTCGTCCCGTCGGCGGCCGGGTCGGCGTTCACCCCGAAGATCGTGCGCAGCTCGAGGGTCCCGCGACGCGGGTCGTGGAACCAGATCTGTCCGTCGTGCGGGTTGCGGCTGCCGTCCTCGAGCCGGGCGTAGCTGGCGACGACGAACGCGCCGCCCTCGCCCCACCACGCGCCCTCGAACTTGCGGCTGCGGTGACGCGGTCCGGCGGCAGCTGCACGCGGGTGGACAGCGTCCGGGCGAGCCGGTCCGGCACGTCGGTCCACTCGACGCGGTAGGTCGTTCCCGGCCGGGTGGCCTCGGACAGGTCGGGCACCGGGCGGTCGCCGTCGAGGGCGCGCATCGCCTGCAGACGGCCCGCGGTGTCGCCGCCGGGCCCCTCGGCGAGCGCCTTGAGCTCCCATCGGCGGCCGTCGAACCCGGACGGGGGCACCCAGCGGTACAGCAGCCCGTTGGGGCCGGCGGCGTCCTCGGTCAGGTAGATCGTGCGCGTCGCCGGGTCGACCGCGCACGCCTCGTGCGAGAAGCGGCCCAGGAAACGCAGCGGGGTCGGGCTGTTCCCCGCGTTCTCCCGGCCGGCAGGACTGACCTCGAACACGAAGCCGTGGTCCTTCGTGAGCCCGTTCGTCCCCGCCCGGGCCTCGGTCTCCTCACAGGTCAGCCAGGTGCCCCACGGCGTCACGCCGCCGGCGCAGTTGTTGTGCGTCCCTGCGACGGACACGTACTCACCGGTGCGGCGGCCGGCCCGGTCGACCTCGACATTGGTGGTACCGCCCCCGGCCCCCGGGTCGTAGGTCAGCCCCGGGCGGGCCGGTACGCGGTGCGCCTCCCCGCCGCCGATCTCGTGGTTGTTGACCAGCGTCCAGCCGTCAGGCCGGTCGAAGCAGGCGGTGCCGTCGGTGTCGCTGGGGGTGGGCTCGCCCCCGTCGGTCAACCGGGTCACGCCGGCCTGGGCGACGACGGTGTAGCGGAAGCCGCGGGGCAGCGCGAGCACGCCCCTCGGATCCGCGACGAGCGGGCCGTACCCGGCCCCCCGCAACGGCGGCGGTGCGGCCGAGGCGGAGTGCCCGGCGATGACATCGGTGCTCCCGCCGATTGCGATGCCCAGCCCGACCAGGGCGGAGTTGCGCAGCAGCCGGCGCCGCGACAGGGCGGGGGTGGGGTCGGACGTGGTCACGAGTGCCTCCGTGGTGGTGGGACCAACCACCCGAGTGCACCCGTGGCGGGCGAGCAGAGGGTGACCGGACGCCGCCACGGTGATCACTATTGAGTGACGGTGGCGCTCAGCCCTCCAGCCAGGCGAGCACCGCCATCACGCGGCGGTGGTCGTCCGACGACGGCGGCAGCCCGAGCTTGGTGAAGATCGAGGAGATGTGCTTCTCCACCGCGCCCTGGGTGATCACCATGAGCCGCCCGATGGCGATGTTGGTGCGGCCCTGGGCCATGAGTTCCAGCACCTCGCGCTCGCGCGGGGACAGCTCGGCCAGGGGGTCGCGCCGGCGGCGCTTGGTGAGCAGCGCGGAGACGACCTCGGGGTCCAGCACGGTGCCGCCCGCGGCGACCCGGCCGAGTGCGTCGGAGAGGTCGGCGAGCCTGGACACACGGTCCTTGAGCAGGTACCCGACCCCGCCGCCGGCCTCCAGCAGGTCGGTGGCGTAGGACTCCTCGACGTACTGCGACAGCACCAGGATGCCGACCGACGGGAACCGCCTGCGGATCTCCAGCGCGGCCCGCAGCCCCTCGTCGGTGAACGAGGGCGGCATCCGGACGTCGACGACGGCCACCTCGGGCTGGTGCTCCTCCACCGCGGCGACGAGCGCGGTGCCGTCCCCGACGGCGGCGAGCACCGTCGCGTCCGCCTCCTCCAGCAGCCGGACCAGACCCTCGCGCAGCAGCACCGAGTCCTCGGCGAGGACCACCCGCATCGTCATGGCCCCATCCTGGGTCACGCGTCCCCCAGGCCGGCGACCGGGACCTCCGCGGTCAGGACGGTCGGGCCACCCGGCGGGCTGTCGACCTCCAGGCGTCCCTCGACGATCTCCAGCCGGTCGGCGAGCCCGGCCAGGCCGTGGCCCTTGCCCGGGTGGGCGCCGCCGCGGCCGTCGTCGCGGACGCAGACCCGCAGCAGGGTCTCGTCGACGGTCACGGTGACCGTCACCGCGGTCGCGCCGGCGTGCTTGGCGATGTTGGTGAGCGCCTCGGTCACCACGAAGTACGCGGTGTTCTCGACCAGGGCGGGCAGCCGGGTGCCGTCGTCGAGGCCGACGTCGAGGTCGACCGGGACCGGGCAGCGCCCCGCGGCGGCCCGCAACGCCGGGCCGAGCCCGCGGTCGGCCAGGATCGGCGGCGCGATGCCCCGGGACAGCGCACGCAGTTCCGAGAGCGCTTCGCGGCTCTGTTCCAGGGCCTCGTGCAACAGCGGGCGGGCGCGCTCGGGGTCGTCGTCGAGGCGCCGGACGGCGGACTCCAGGTCCATGCCCAGCCGCACCAGGCGCTGCTGCGGCCCGTCGTGGATGTCGCGTTCGAGCCGGCGCAGGGTCTGCGCCTCGGCCGCGACG
>NZ_WWFY01000779.1:0-26925 GCF_009864975.1 Pseudonocardia sp. SID8383 | reverse complement strand
CAGCAGGTGCACCACGCAGGTCTGGGTGATAGTGGCGGGCCAGACCGCGCCGATCGCATCCGGCAGCCCCGCCAGGCCGTCACAGACAACCATGAGCACGTCACCGACGCCGCGGTTACGGATCTCGGTGAGTACGTGCAGCCAGTACTTCGCGCCCTCGCCGCCGCTGCAGGGGGTCCCCGGCCCAGAGCCCGAGGATCTCCCGGCGGCCCTCACAGGTCACCGCGAGCGCGACATAGATGGGCCGGTTCGCGACCTTCCCGTCGCGGATCTTGACGTGGATCGCGTCGATGAAGATCACCGGGTAGTCCGCCCGGGACGGAGTCCAATGGTCGTCGTGAGGATTCGCGACGACCATTGGACTCCGTCCCGGGTCGAGTGGCCGGTTCTGCCACTCGACCATCGCCTCGATGACCTTGTCGGTGATCGTCGAGATCGTCTGCCGGGACACCTGGGCGCCGTAGACCTCGGCCAGGTGAGCCTGGACCTCCCCGGTGGTCAGGCCCTTCGCCGACAGCGACAGCACGAGCTCGTCGACCCCGGACATGCGGCGCTGCCGCTTGGCGACGATCTTCGGGGTGAACGAGCCGTCCCGGTCCCGGGGCACATCGAGCTCGACCGGCCCGGCCTCGGTCAGCACGGTCTTCGACCGGTGACCGTTGCGAGAGTTCCCGCCGTCACGGCCGGCCGGGTCGTGGGACTGGTAGCCGAGGTGATCGGTGATCTCACCTTCCAGAGCGGATTCCAGGACCCGCTTGGTCAGCTGCGCGAGCAGACCATTCTCCCCGGTCAGCTCCAGCCCGTTCGCCCGTGCCCGGCCGGCGAGCTGGGCGATCAGCTGCTCATCGACAGGGTCCAGCCCGGCTGGGCCTGCACCCTCGGCCGGGCCGTCGGTTACCGCGTCGAGGTCAACCACCGGCTCGTCTGCCAGGTCTGTCATCGGGTCCACACTCCTTGATCGGAGTTACACCGATGTTCTTACAGTCCCGATCAAGGCGCCCCAGTCCGGGTCGTCCCACGCCTTGTTGAGGAGCTGCGCGGCCTGCTCGGCGCTCGGCGGCCGCGGGTTCGACTTCGGGGCCGGCGGCGGCTCGGCCTGCGCGAGCGGGTTCACCGCGACCCAGCGCCAGCGCACGGCGCGCTTGTAGGCGCCGGAGAGGATGAAGTGGATGTGCCGGATCGTCGTCGCCGAGAGCGGCTTGCACCGGTGCGGGCGGCACCGGTCGTCGCACTCGTGGTCCTGGCGGGTCCGATGATCGACGAGCCCGGGTCCGGAGCAGTGGATCCGACAGCGGCGCAGCTCGGCGTAGAAGGAATCCAGGATCTCGGGGTCCAGGCGGCCGATGTTGATCCGCCCGAGCAGCGGGGAGATGTGGTTCTTCACGTGCCCGCGGTACATCTGCAGGGTGTTCGGCGCCCTGGCGAACTGGTCGAGGTGGCGCCGCACCAGCTCGTCGACCGTGGCGTTGGTCCGCGGGTTGCGGCGCTCCTCGACCTGGGCGAGCAGCCGGGCCCGAACGGCCTCGGCCTCGCGCTGCGCCTTCTTCCCGGGCTGGACCAGCTCGGTGAGGTAGTGCCGGCGCCCGGACACCGGGTCGATCCCGGCGTAGACCCGGACGCGGATGGTGCCACGCGGAAGCGTGGTGATGCTGCCCCGGGCGCGAGCCGTGCTCGCGGGCTGTCGACCTGCCATGCAGTCAACGCTAGGACCGACTCGCACCACGTTTGATGCACGAAATCTGTCTCAAGATCAGAGCTGATCAGTGTTTACGCTGGTCAGGTGGTGGAGCGGGCGACGGGAATCGAACCCGCGTAGCCAGTTTGGAAGGCCGCGCCAGACTGCCGCTCACCCACTCAACCAGCGGCGACGGACCGGCAGAACCGACCGTGAGTGACCGTGCTTCCCCGCTCCTAATCGCACGCTAATCGCACGACCGGCACCCCGGCTCCTCCCCCACGCACCCGGCCTGCTGGTGATCTCCTCGCGGCGCGGGTTCACCCCTGCCAGGCCGGGGAGTGGGGTGCAGGGCACGGGGTCCCGCCTTGCACCCCACTCCCCGGTCTGGCTGCCGTCTCGGCGCGCCGCGAGGAGATCACCAACCCCGCCGCACCTCAACTGATCTCCGAGCGGTGTCGGGTTCGGGCGGAGCCCGGCCGCCGGAGGCCCTGTGGGGGTCAGTCCTCGATGTAGCCAGTGTTGGGGTCGACCATGCTGAGGAAGTCGCGGATGGCGTCGTGGAGTTCCTCGGTCGTCGCGGGTCTGCCCTGCCATCCGAACTGGGAGAAGCCGTAGTCCGGGTTCGGCCCGGTCTCCCAAGCGAAGTGGTAGGTGCCTGGCTCGGTCGGGCGTGGTCGGACGGTGAACCGCTCGCCGTCAACGACGAGGGTCGTCGGTCGCTCCTGCTCCCAGATCCGTCGGGCGTGTGCGTCTGCCATGACCGGATCGTCTCGCGGATCAGCGCTGCTCGGTGGGGAGGGGCCGGGTAGCCGAGCCACGGCGCCGCGAACGGGCCGGAGGTGTAGTGAGCGAGCGACGGGGCCGGCGTGGCCGGCCCCGCGCCGCCGGAGGCGGCGCCTTGATCCTCAAGAGGCGGATTCGGCAGCACGCGGACGTGAGCCGTCGTTCGGTCCGGTCGGACTGCTGGTCAGCCTGCGACCCGCGGAGCCGGGAAGACGTAGACCAGTGCGGGTTCGGTGAGGCCGTCGCCGAACCGGTGGGAGACCTCGGCGATCCGCTCGGCTCCGGAGCGGTCGTAGAGCCCGACGGCCGCGGTGTCCTTGGTCATCACGTCGAAGACCACGGTCCGGCCGATGAGCTGGGCGTGGTGGCGCAGGGCGAGGATCAGGAAGCCCGCGAGACCCGCGCCCCGGTGCCCGGGGTCCAGGAACAGCCGGGCCATGACGGCGAGGTCGGTGACGTGGCCGCCGGTGTGTTCGATCCAGGCGCGGGCCGCGTCGTCGTCCGGCTGCGCCTCGGTGAGCGTGACCTGCCCGACCGGGACGTCGTCGACGACGGCGGTCCAGCTCCGGATCTCGTGCGGATGCAGCAGCCACGCCCGGGGATCGGCGATGCCCTCCACCGGGTACCCGTCGTGGGCGTGGACCCGCTCCAGCACTCCGGCGAGCGCGGGTAGGTCGCCGTCCTGGCGTTCGCGGACGGTGCGCACCGGCCCGGTCACTGGTCCTCGACCGGCATGTCGTAGTCCAGCGCGGAGTAGTCGGCGCGCATCACGAAGCGGGTCACCTCGAACGGTTCCCGGTCGGCATCGATCCCGGTGTGCCACAGCTCGATCACCGGGACGCCGTCGGGGATCGTCATGCGCCGAGCCTCCTCGCGGGTCGGCATCCGCGCCGAGATCTCCTCGCGCACGTGGGTGATCACGTGGCCGAGGGCGGCGAACTGGCCGTAGATGCCCTCCGGGCCGAGGTCGGCGGAGTCGCCGAGCGGGTTGCCCTCGACCAGACTCCACGCGGCGTAGGTGACGCCGATCTGCAACGGCTCGTCGTCAGCGAAGTACCAGTTCTCGCGCTGCACGACCGGGGTCCCAGGCTCGACCCCGAGCCGCTCGGCGACCTCCGCGGGTGCCTCGACCCTGGTGATACGGGAGTCGACGTGCGGGGTCCGACCCTGGGCGACGGCCTCGGCGCCGAACGGGCCGAGCTCGTTGGTGGAGCGCATCGCGGCGCTGTAGCGGCGGCGGCCGAAGCGCATCCACCGCGGCTTGCTGCGGACGAACACCCCGCGCCCGTGCTGAGCGCTGACCAGGCCCTCGCGGCGCAGGGCGGCGATGGCCTCGCGGACGGTGTTGCGGGCGGCTCCGTGCTGCTCAGCGAGCATGCGCTCTGAGGGGAGCTTGTCGCCGGGCTGGTACTCGCCCGAGGTGATCGCCTCGCGCAGCTCGTGCGCGATGGCTCGGTAGTCGCTGTTGGCGCCCCGCGGCGCCCGTGCCGAAGACGTCATGTCTTCACGATAGCGAACTGGCCTGAGCCAGCCACTTGACCCACTGGCTCAAGCCTGCTGTACTGGCTCAAGCCAGTGAGGCGACACACAACCAGGAGGCCAGTCATGGCGATCACCAACAAGTTCCCCGTCGCGATGGGCGACGTGTTCCCGCACGGCGCGTTCGTCGTGTCGGAGGTCGAGCCGGTGCGCGACTTCGACAAGTCGACGCCGGGGCGTCCGGTGCAGCAGCTCGACAAGGAGTCCGGTCTCCCGGTGTGGTCGGTGTCGGTCCTCGACGCCGACCCGGCCGCGCGCCGGACGGAGAAGACGGTGACGGTGAAGATCGCCGCCCCGCATCAGCCGGTCCCGCCGGAGGCGGCCGCGGGGCTGCCGTTCCGCCCGGTGGAGTTCGACGGCCTGACCGTCACCCCGTACGTGCAGGAGGCCGGGGGCCGGCCCCGCGTCGCGTACAGCTTCCGCGCGGCCGGGATGCGCGCCCCCGGCGGTCACCAGCGCCCGGGCCCGGGCAAGAACCAGGACGCCGCCTGACCGCTCTCGCCTGCTCGTGCAGGTGGAGGGGGGCCCGCTGCAACGGGCTCCCCCTCCGGATCTCCCTCACCCACGCCCTGACCAGGCATCAGAGTTCGGAAGGACACCGACCCTAGATGAACACCCGTCCCGCACCCGCTCCCGCCGTCTCGACGGTGGTTCCTGCCGTCCGGCTGGTCGAGGCCGGCCTCCGCCGCGCCGACGACGCGATCTGGACCACGCCCGTGCCCGCTTACGGCGCTGGGCCGCTCGTGCACGCCGCCCGGGCCCGTCGCCTCGCCGAGCTGCACACCCGCCGGGCCCGCTGGTGGACCGTGCTGCGCCGCATCGCGGTGGCCGACCACGCCGTGCCCACCGTCTACCTGTCGGCAGTGGTCACCGCGGCCGGGGAGGCGGAGCAGCAGGCGCGGTTCTGGTCCGACGCCGCCGACGACTGGCAGGCCCGCGCCGACCGGCGTCCGACCTCCGAGGTCGCCGGGGCCATGTCCAACTGGGCCGACCTCGGCCTGACCGAGCCCGCCGCCCCCGGCCTGCCCGACTCCTCGACGGCGGTGGCCCGGTGAGCGCGGTGTCGTCCGGGCGGCCGGTGCTGCGGCTGGTCCCGATCACCGACCCGACCGTCGCCGTCACCGGACCAGGCTGGCGCCAGGACGCTGCCTGCCGCGGGTTGGACACCGAGCTGTTCTTCCCGGTCGACGACCGCGCCGTCTCCGTCGAGCCGCCGCGTCGGGTGTGCCGGGGCTGCCCCGTCCGCGCGGCCTGTCTGGCCGACGTCCTCGCCACCGAGGACCCGGCGCGGCGGTTCGGGATCACCGGCGGCATCACCCCGGCCGAGCGCCGGACCCTGCACCGCGCCGGACTCACCATCACCACGATCCCCGCCACCGCGGTCCCGGCGGCCGGGGGTGACGTCGCGTGACCGCCGCGAAGCCGTCGCGTCCGCCGCGGTGCGAGGTCTGCCGGGTCCCGCTGCACGAGCGGCCCGACCCGCGCCGCCGTCGCTGCGCCGATCACCTCGACCAGCTCGTCCTGGTCCCGCTCGCCACCGTCCGCACCACACGTCGGAAGGGAGACCGTCGATGATCACCGCCACTCTCGCCGCCGGCGTGACTCCGTCTGCGGACGTGCCGCTGTCCGGGGAGCAGATCGGCATGGTCGGTGGCGCCGCTCTGGCCGCCGTGCTCTACGTGCTCTACCGGGTCGGGCACTACCTGGCGCGGGTCCTGGAAGCCCTCGCCACCGCCGCCGTCGTGTTCGTCGCCCTCTACCTCGCCATCAAGGGCCTTGTCCTCGCGATCGTGTGGGCGGTCCGGCACTGGCGCACCACCTCCACGGTCACGGTGGTGTCGGTGTGGTGCTGGTGGTGGGGCTGGCCGTCGCTGCTGCTCGTCGCGCTCACCGTCGCGGGTGCGCTGGGGCTGTGGCGGGTCGCTGCGCCGCTGCCGTTCGACCGCTGGGCCGGGCGGCGGATCCGGTCGTGGTGGCAGCGCTGGGCCGTCTACGCCCCGCGGATGCCGCGCTGGCTGCGCTCCTGCGGGCTGACCGTCCCCGACCGGGCCGGGGCGACGGTCATCCAGGTCAACCCGCTGCGACGGACTGCGACCGCGCCCCGGTCCCGGCCGCGCCGCGACCAGCTGCCTCGCATCCTGTCGGTGCGCTCCGGCCCGTCCTGGGACGAAGTCAAGGTGCGGTTGGTGCCGGGGCAGACCCCGGAGGACTTCGACACCGCCGCCCGCGCGCTGGCCGTCGCTCGGGGGGTGAACCGGTGCCAGGTCCGTGAGCTGGGCCCGAACGTGGTGTCGATCGACTACCAGCGCCGCAACCTGCTCGACCGCGTCATCGACGCCCCCGCCCTCGACACCCTCGCCACGGTCGCCGGGGACACCGTCGATCTGGACCGGGTGCTCTCCGGCGCGACCGAGTACGGCACCGAGTGGCGGCAGTCGATCCGCGGTAGCCACACCCTCGTCGGTGGTGCGACCGGCGCGGGCAAGGGCTCCCTGATGTGGGCACCCCTGCTCTCCATCGCCCCCGCGATCCGGGACGGCCTGGTGCGGGTCAACGGCATCGACCCGAAGGGCATGGAACTCGCCTACGGCCGCGACGTCTTCCACCGCTACGCCGTCACCTCCCGCGACGCCCTCGCGCTGCTCGACGATCTGGTCGAGCAGATGGAAGCCCGCAAACGCGCCCACGCCGGAACCACCCGCCTGGTCCCGATCACCCGCGAGACGCCGTTGGAGATCGTGGAGTTCGACGAGATCGGCGCCCTGCTGCGCTACGTCGGGGACCGCAAGACCCGCGAGGCCATCACCGAGCGCATCGCGCTGCTGACCACCCAGGGGCGCGCGCTGGGCTACACGGTGCGCGGGTACGTGCAGGAGCCGACGAAGGACACCGTCCCGGTGCGGGAGCTGTTCCCGCGCCGCATCTGCCTGCGCGTGGCCTCCAAGAGCCACGTCGGGATGGTGCTCGGGGACCAGGCGTATGACCGGGGTGCGTGGGCGAGCCGCATCGGCGAGTCCGAACCCGGCGTCGGCTACCTGTTCGGCGAAGGCGTCCGCGAACCCCTGCGCGTCCGAGCCGCGTGGGTGCCGGACGAGGCGATCAAGGCTCTCGAACGGTTCGTGACCGCACCCTCCCCGAACCCGACTCGACGGCCGGCGCCGGTGCTGCCGTTCCGGCCTGGCACACCCGCCCTGCCCGCCGGAGGTGCCGCATGAACGCCGAGCAGACCGGCCCGGCCCCGGCGCCGGTGGATCAGGAGTCGATGACCCGCGCCCAGAAGGCCATGCTGGCGCTGTCGGCCGAGGTCGCGACCCAGCTCGCCGAGGACCACGGCGTGTGCGTCCGCCCGCTCGCGATGCGCCGGATCGACCAGAGCAGCGGCCGGGTCGACGTCGTCCCCGTCCCGTGCAGCTCCACGCGGGAGGACCAGTGCCGCCCGTGCGCGGAGAAGGCCCGACGCCTGCGCATGGTCCAGTGCCGCGAGGGCTGGCACCTCGAGAACGAACCCATCGCCAAGCCCGCCGACCCGACCACCGCGCAGAAGGAGCTGATGACGGTCCGGGCGGACCTGCACGCCGCCTACGCCGACGCCCGCGCCAAGAACGACGAGGAGGAGTGCAAGGAGATCCGCGAGACCGTCGCCGAACTCGACACCGAACTACGCGCCCTCGGGGTCCGTGGGCGCCTGGCCCCGCTCGACCCGGCACCGCAGACCGTGCGCCGCTCGACCCGGCGACGGCAGGACACACCGAACCTGCCCCGCCGCCCGGTGGAGGACCGCACCCTCGGACGGGTGTTCGGCGGCAAGTACCGGCCCTCCACGTTCCTCACGCTCACGCTCGACACCTACGGGCGGGTGGACAAGCACGGCGCCGCCATCGACCCCGACTCCTACGACTACCGCCGCGCCGCCCGCGACGCGATCCACTTCCCCAAGCTGCTCGACCGGTTCTGGCAGAACACCCGCCGCTGCGTCGGCTGGGACGTGCAGTACTTCGGCACCGTCGAGCCCCAGAAACGCGGGGCACCGCACTTCCACGCCGCCATCCGCGGCACCATCCCCCGCTCCGAGCTGCGCGCGATCACCGCCGCGACCTACCACCAGGTGTGGTGGCCCGCCCACGACGAACTCGTCTACAGCGGGGACCGGCTGCCCCGCTGGGACAACCACCACAAGGCGTTCGTCGACCCGCAGACCCGCGAACCGCTGCCCACCTGGGACGAGGCCACCGACCCCGACGTCCTGACTGCTCCGGCGCACACGGTGGTGTTCGGGCCGCAGGTCCACGTGAAGGGCATCCTCGGCGGTTCCGAGGAGGCCGGCCGCCACATCGGCTACCTGACCAAGTACCTCACCAAGTCCGTCGGGCAGGCCGCCGGCCTCGACGACACCGCCACGTCACGGCAGCGGGAGCACGCCCGCCGCCTCGCCGCCGAACTCGCCATCACCCCGTGCTCGCCGCGCTGCCCCATCTGGCTGCTCTACGGCGTCGAGCCCAAGGGCGCCCGGCCCGGCACGACACCCGGGCATTGCAAGGGCAAAGCGCACAAGCCCGAGCACCTCGGGATCGCCGGGCGCCGGGTGCTGGTCTCGCGGAAGTGGTCCAACAAGTCGCTCTCGGACCACCGGGCGGAGCGGACCGCGTTCGTTCGGCAACTGCTCGACCGGGCCGGGGTGAAGCCCGCCTACGCCGTCGACGACGGGCCGTTCGAGTGGCAGACCACCAAGCCCGGCGACACCGACGTGCCGCCTCGCACCGTGCTGCTCCTCCACGCGATCAACCAACGCTCGCGATGGCGCGCGGACTACGACGCCGCGGTCCTCGCGACCACCGACGCACTACCCGACGACCGTTCCGCAACTGTCGATCACGCCGCGTAGGAGGGACGCCCGATGAAGCAGTACCTCACCGTGGTCGAGACCGCGGAGTACCTGAACACCTCGGAGCGCTTCGTTCGGCGCCTGGTCGCGGAACGACGGGTCGCGTTCCACCGGGTCGGTCGCCATCTCCGGTTCGCTGTGGTCGACCTCGACGCCTGGCTCTGCGGCTGCCGGGTCGAGCCGATCCAGCACCGTCGGCGACGGGCGGTGGCGTGATGGCGAACAAGAAGGGACATCGTCGGTTCGGGTCGATCCGCCGACTCCCGTCCGGCCGCTACCAGGCCAGCTACCTCACCACCTCCGGCCAGCGCCGGAGCGCCCCGGAGACGTTCGAGCGCAAGGGCGACGCCGACCAGTGGCTCATCGTCGTCGAGGGCGAGATGCTTCGCGGCGAATGGATCGACCCGTCGCTCGGCAAAGTCCTGTTCGGACAGTACGGCGCCCAGTGGATCGAGGAGCACCGGCTCAGCGCCCGGACCCGTGAGGAGTACCGGAGCATCTGGCGCCACCACGTCGATCCGTTCCTCGGCTCGATCGAACTCGCCGAGTTGACCACCGGGGTCGTCCGCACCTGGCGGTCGAATCTGCTCGGCAACGGCCGGTCGGAGGACCGTACGGCGAAGGCGTACCGCCTCGTGCGCGCGATCATGAATACCGCCGTCGACGACGGCCGGGTCAAGCGCAACCCCTGCCGGATCAAGGGCGCGGGCGAGCACCGCACCGCCGAGCGCCCGACCGCCACGGTCCGTCAGGTCTTCGACCTCGCCGACCGGATGCCGGGCCGCTTCCGCGCCCTGGTCCTCGCCGCCGCGTTCACGAGCCTGCGCTGGGGTGAGCTGGTCGGGCTGCGCCGCTGCGACGTCGATCTCTCCACAGGCACCGTGCACGTCCGGCGGCGCCTCGCCCAGCTCAGCCGGGGCGGACTGCAGGCCGGGCCACCCAAGTCCGCCGCCGGGGTCCGCAACGTCGTCGTGCCGCCGTTCCTCGTCGAGGTCCTCCGCGACCACCTCGCCGAGTACTCCGGCTCCGGCCCGGAGGGACTGATCTTCTGCGGGCAGAAAGGCGCCATGCTCCGGCGCGGCAACTTCGGTCGGGCGACCGAC
Organism: Pseudonocardia sp. SID8383; assembly: GCF_009864975.1. Classification (NCBI taxonomy): domain Bacteria; kingdom Bacillati; phylum Actinomycetota; class Actinomycetes; order Pseudonocardiales; family Pseudonocardiaceae; genus Pseudonocardia; species Pseudonocardia sp. SID8383. Next base: position 16,940 of record NZ_WWFY01000779.1, on the reverse strand, counting down.
TGGCCCGCCACCGTCGTCAAGGCCGGCCTGCCCGCCGGGTTCCACTTCCACGACCTGCGCCACACCGGCAACCAGCTCGCCGCGAACTCCGGCGCGACGACTCGCGAGCTGATGCACCGGATGGGCCACGGCTCCATGCGAGCCGCCCTCATCTACCAGCACGCCACCACCGACCGAGACCGCCGGATCGCCGAGCAGATGGCCGCGATGGTCGAGCGCGAACGTCACCCGCAGGGCGACCAGAACCCCGACGACGAGGGCGGGGCGCTCGGTGCCTAATCGCACGTTAATCGCACGAACGCCGAACGGCGCCCCTCCCAAGATCGGGAGTGGGCGCCGTTTCCGCTGGTGGAGCCACCTGAGCGGGCGACGGGAATCGAACCCGCGTAGCCAGTTTGGAAGACTGGGGCTCTACCATTGAGCTACGCCCGCATGCCCCGATCTCGTCGATCAGGACCCCCGCAGCGTATCCCACTCCGCCCCTGTGAACACCCCCGCCCCCGGGTGCGTACACACTTGGGACAGGGACGTTCAGGAGGTTCGCAGACACCGATGAAGGCGCCCCACCGCAGGTTGCGCTCCGTCGACGCGCGCCCCGCCGAACCCGGGCTCGACTCCGAGCCGGGGCTCCGCGCCGCGTACACCGCGCACGGAGCCGAGCTCTACCGCTATGCCCTGCGTCAGCTGGGCGACGAGGGTGCGGCCCAGGAGTCCGTGCAGGAGGTCTTCCTGCGCGCCTGGCGTCGTGCCGACTCGTACGACCCGTCGGTTGCCAGTCTGCGGGTGTGGCTGTTCGCCATCGCCCGCAACGTGGTCATCGACGAGATCCGTAGGGTCGCGGCGCGGCCCTGGCGCCGCGGGCTCACCGACGAGCCCGAGACCGGGAACGACTACATCGGCCCTGCCGACGACGCCCTCGTCGACGGTTGGCTGGTCGAGGAGGCGTTGCGGCGGCTCCGTCCGGAGCACCGGCAGGCGATCGTCGAGGCATACCTGCGGGGGCGTCCACACGCCGAGATCGCCGCGGAGGCGGGGGTGCCCGTCGGGACGATCCGCAGCCGGGTCTTCTACGGGCTGAAGGCGTTGCGACTGGCGATGGACGAGATGGGGGTGGAACCGTGACTCCGGACGAGCACCGGGCGATGCGGGAGTCGTTGGGCGACCACGCGATGGGCCGGTTGGAGGGCCACGAGCTGGCGACCCTCGAGGCCCATCTGCAGGGCTGCCCGGCGTGCCGCGAGGAGCTGGCCGAGGTCGCGAGTGTGCTGCCCGCGCTGGGCCGTGTCGACCCCGACCGGCTCGACCACACTCCCGCTCCCCCGCCGGATCTGGGCGACCGGATCGTGGCGGCGGCGCGGGCCGAGCGCCCGGCATCGGCCGGGGCCCGGACACGGAACCGGTGGGCTCCGGTCGCGGCGGCGGCCGCGGCCGCGCTGCTCGTCGGCGGCGTCGCCGGGTATCTGGTCGGCGACCACGACGGGATTCCCCGCGAGCCGGTCGCGGTCCAGGCGATGGATCCCACGGTGCAGGCCACGGCGGTCGCGATCCCGCACACCTGGGGCGTGGAGATCGTGCTCGACGGCGACGGGTTCCGCTCCGGTGCGACCTACCGCGTCGTCGTCGAGGCCGAGGACGGGCGTGAGGTGAGCGCGGGCGAGTTCATCGGGACCGGCGCGGCGCCGATGGTCTGCAACCTCAACTCCTCGGTGCTGCGGGCCGACGCGGAGGAGTTCCGGGTCGTCGACGTCGCCGGGTCCACGGTGCTGCGCGGCAGCCTGGCTACCTGACCCGGCGGGCGGCGTTGGCGACCAGCCCGAGCAGGAACAGGGTGCTGACCAGCGCCGTCCCGCCCGCGGACACCAGCGGGAGCTGCTGGCCGGTCACCGGCAGCAGGCCGACGACGTAGCCGACGTTCATCGCGGCCTGCACGACGACCCAGGTCACCGTCGCCGCCGTCACCAGCCGCAGGAACGGGTCCCGGGTGCGCGCGGCGACGCGCAGCCCCACCCAGGCGAGCAGCAGGTACAGCGCCAACACGGCGAGCCCGCCGACCAGCCCGAGCTCCTCGCCGATGACGGCGAAGATGAAGTCGTTCGCGGCGTTGGGCAGGTAGTCCCACTTCGCCCGGCCCTGCCCGAGGCCGGTGCCGAGCACGCCGCCGTCGGCGAGGGACAGCAGCGCCTGGCGGGACTGGTAGCCGGCGCCGAGCTCGTCGCCGGCGCCGAGGAAGGTACTGATCCGGTCGCGGCGGTAGTCCGCGGTGAGCCCCAGGACGGCGACGCCGAGCAGCGCCCCGCCGGACAGGCCGCCGAGCAGCACCAGCGGCGCCCCGGCGAAGAACAGCAGCGAGAGCACGATGACTCCGAGCGCCACCGTCGTGCTGAGCGCGGGTTGCAGCATGAGCAGTGCCCCGGCCAGCAGGGCGACCGGCACCAGGGGGAGGACGGCGTAGCGGCCGTGGCGCACGGCGCGCCCGCGCAACGCGAGCACGTGCGCGCCCCACAGCAGGAGCACGACCTTCGCCGCCTCGCCCGGCTGCACGGTGAACCCGGCGACCGAGATCCACCGGCGGGCACCGCCGCGGACCTCGCCGATGCCGGGGACCAGCACCAGCACCAGCGCGGTGAGACAGGCGAACAGCAGCCACGGTGTCCACCGTCGCAACCGGGCCGGTGACACCCACATCCCGAGTGCGAACGCGCCGATCCCGAGCAGCAGGAAGATCAGGTGGCGGACGAAGACGGTGAGCACCATCCCGTCGGCGACGGTCCGCCCGCCCGCCGACGCCGACAGCACCATCACCACACCGACGGCCAGCAGGGCCCCCGTCGCGCCGAGCACGAGGTGCAGCGGCGGTACGGAACGCAGCCGGGCGAGCCGCGACGCCGGACGGCGCCGCGGCGTCCCGCCCGTTGCACGCGCGTCGCGCTGTCTCGGCACCGTCACCCGATCAGTGTCGCGCCGGACCGGGCACAACGGGCGGAACCGGACCGCACGGCGCGTCGGGCAACGGTCAGAGCATGCGGGCGTGCACGACGAAGTTGTCGACGTAGCTGCGCTCGCCGCGGTCGAAGTCGCCCGCGCAGGTCACCAGGCGCAGCAGGTCCGGGGACGCCGCGCCGAACACCTCGAAGGTCGGGAACGCGTCCTTCGGAACCTGCTGGGTCCGCTCGATCGCGTAGCGCAGGGTCGTGCCGTCGCTGCGACCGACCTCGACGACGTCACCCGGTCCGAGGTCGCGCAGGTCGAAGAAGACCGCGGGCCCGCTGCGCGAGTCGACGTGTCCCATCAGGACAGTCGGTCCGGGATTGCCGCCGCGGTCGAACCAGCCGACACGGTCGAAGTCCTGCGGGACCTCGGCGGTGTTGTCCGCGGCGACGCCGAGACGCACCAGACCCGGCTCGTCGACCCCGATGGCCGGGATCCGCACCGAGGTCGGCACCGCGGCCTCCCCCGGCTCGGCGACGACCGGCTCCTGCGTGACCGGGCCTGCCGGGCGCTCGGGCGCGGCGGGTCCGGCCGGCGCGGCGCAGCCTGCGAGGAGAAGGAGCAACGCGACGACGCCCGGCAGCAGCAGGGCTCCCGGGCGCCGGTCACGCGCGGTCTCAGCTCTGCGCACGACCCCGGCGGACCATCACGATGCCCGCACCGGCGGCCGCGGCGACGCCGGCGGCGCCGATCGCGTAGAGAGCGGTGGAGTCGGACGCGCCACCGGCGCCGGTCTCGACGCCACCCATCGGGACCTCTTGCAGCTGCCCACGGACGGTGCCCGCGGCGAACTCGGCGGTGTGCGTGTCGCCGGTGAACCCGGCCGGGTTCGCCTCGATCTGCTTGAGCGAGAAGCCGGTGCCGGTGTCCTGGCCGTTGTCACCCTCGAGCCCGGTGGTGAAGGGGCCCTGCATGCAGCCGGACGAGGTGCGGACGTCGCCGTCACCCTGGGGGTTCGGGAACGAGATCCGCGGCGGGCCGGGCTGGCCGGCGGCCGCCTCGTGGATGTGCGTCGCGGTCGCGGCCGGGCTCTGGTACTCGCCGGTGACGCCGCGCAGCGTGATGTCGTAGCAGATGACCTCGTCGTCGGAGTTGATCCGGAAGTTGAACTCTCCGGTGGCACCCGGCTGGCCGGGGACCGACGCGCCGTCGTTGTTGATGATGGTGTCAGGGGTGGCCATCACGGTGTACATGCTGGTGAACGAGTCCGGCTCGGGCACGTCCGCCTGCTGGGCGAAGGCGACGCCCGCGGTCGCGGCGAAGCCGAGGGCGGTCGCGGCGGTGACGGCGGCGAGACGGGGCAGGGTGCGACGCATCGGGGTGGGTCCTTTCCGAGAGGTTCACGAGGTTCGTCGTTCTTGCCCGTCTCTACGGACCTCGCAGTGGCCGCGTTCACGTGTCACCCGATCGTGCGGGCCCGACCACCTCGCGTGGAGCGCTGCGCGGTGGGGTGACGCCCCCGGCTAGACTCCGGCCGACGGGGTGTGGCGCAGCTTGGTAGCGCACTCGCTTTGGGAGCGAGGGGCCGTGGGTTCAAATCCCGCCACCCCGACCAGCGGAGACGTCACCGTGCGCGGCGGTCCGGAAGCGGTCGACAGCGGCATCCGACAGCGTCCGGCAACGGCCGGTGGTCCCGGCCGGCGCCCGCACCGAGCCGTGGTCCGGCCGTCCCCCGCAGCGGCGACGTGCTCAGTGGGAGCCGCCGTGGCGGTGGTACCGACGGAACTCCGAGGGCGACAGGCCGTAGCGACGGCGGAATGCGGCTGCGAACCGGCTCGGACTCGAGAACCCCCAGTTCGCCGCGACATCGCTGACCGAGTGCGACGTCCGGCTCTCCAGGTCCGCCTTCGCCCGTTGCAGGCGGACGGTCGTGAGGTGCTCCATCGGGGAGCATCCGATCCACTCCTGGAAGCCCTCCTGCAGTCGTCGCACGGTGGTGCCCCCGAGGACCGCCATGTCCGCCACGGTCCAGGGCCGGGCCGGGTCGTCCCGAACCGCGTCCACGACCCGGGACACGGTGCGCGGCCGCGCGGGCGACCCGGTGCCCAGGTCGGGGCAGCTCGTCAGCAGGAACCCCGCGGCCACCGCGCCGGCCAGCTGCTCGGAGACCACGGGAGAGCCGGCGAACAGCGACGGGCGACGAAGGTGGCTGGCGAGACTGTTCACCAGCCTCCGCCAGTCCTCACCTCCACCCCGGTCGAGATCGAGCTGGTCGGGCAGGACACCGGCGACCCGGACGGGGTCGCTGCCCAGCACACGTTCCGCCTCGAGGTCGAGCCAGGTGCGGTCGAACTTGACCCCCAGCACGGTGCACGTCGCGTCCCAGTGCGTGATCCGGCACGCGCTGTCGGCCCGGAAGACCGCCGCCTGGCCGGAGACGGAGGTCAAGGATCCGCGACGGGTCTGGCTGACGAAGTGACCGGTCAACGGGATGTTGACCTCGTACGCCCCGGGATAGTCGCAGTCGATGGCGATGTCGGCGCCCCAGCCGACGTAGCCGAGGAGAACCGGGCCGAGATCGAGTGTCTGCAGGGTGAGGCGAGGCCTGCTCCCAGGACCGATGGGCGTCAGCTCGTGCGGGAAGTACACGTCAGCGACGCTCTGCGACACCTGGTCCCAGTCCCGAGGTGGCGCACCCCTGTGTGCGGCCATGCCCTCGATCGTATCCGACACCGATCACGCTCGAACTCCTCGCGCGATCGGTACCGAAACCGCGCGATCGGTGTCGTCAGCCCCCGACGACCCCGCCTACCTTCTCGCCGTCCCGAACCGACGCAGTGAAGGAGCCACCCCCATGACGGCGGTGAACGACGCCCGCACCCCGGACCTCTCGTGGCTGGACGACGTGACGATGTCCGACCTCGAGCGGAACCCGTACGCGACCTACGAGCGTCTGCGTGCCGAGGCACCACTCGCCTACGTCCCGGTACTGGGCTCCTACGTGGCGTCCACCGAGGAGGTCTGCCGCGAGGTGGCCACGAGCGCCGCCTTCGAGGCCGTCATCACCCCGGCGGGCGGGCGCACCTTCGGCCACCCGGCGATCATCGGGGTCAACGGGGACGTCCACGCCGACCTGCGCGGGATGGTCGAGCCCGCGTTGCAACCGGTCGAGGTCGACCGCTACGTCGAGGACCTCGTCCGTCCCATCGCCCGCCGCTACCTGGAGAGCTTCGAGAACGACGGCCGCGCCGAGCTGGTCGCGCAGTACTGCGAACCGGTCAGTGTGCGGTCCCTCGGTGACCTCCTCGGGCTCCACGACGTGGAGTCCGACGTCCTGCGCGACTGGTTCGCGAAGCTCAACCGCTCGTTCACCAACGCGGCCATGACCGAGAGCGGCGAGTTCGCCAACCCCGAGGGCTTCGTCGAGGGTGACCGGGCGAAGGCCGAGATCCAGGCCGTGGTCGACCCGCTGATCGACCACTGGATCACCCACCCCGACGACAGCGCGATCTCCCACTGGCTGCACGACGGCATGCCCCCCGGGCGCACCCGCGACCGCGAGTACATCTATCCGACCGTCTACGTGTACCTGCTCGGCGCGATGCAGGAGCCCGGACACGGGATCGCGTCCACCCTCGTCGGGCTGTTCGGCGAGCCCGAGCAGATGGAGCGGGTCGTCGACGACCCCGCGTTGATCCCGCGAGCGGTCTCGGAGGGGATGCGCTGGACGTCGCCGATCTGGTCGGCCACCGCACGCATCTCGACCCGGCCCGTGACGGTCGCGGGCGTGGACCTCCCGGCCGGCACCCCGGTCATCCTCTCCTACGGTTCCGCCAACCACGACGACGACCGGTACGCGGCGCCGACCCGGTTCGACATCGACCGGCCCCCGCTCCCGCACCTGGCCTTCGGGGCGGGCAACCACGCCTGCGCCGGGATCTACTACGCCAACCACGTCATGCGCATCGCGCTCGAGGAACTGCTCGAGGCCATCCCGAACCTGGAACGCGACACGTCCTCCGACGTCGAGTTCTGGGGATGGGGATTCCGTGGTCCGACCACCCTGCACACCGTGTGGGAGGTGTGAGCGCATGGCGTTCACCGCGACCGTCTCCGGCCGGAGGGTGGCGTGCGGGCCGGACCAGTCGGTCCTCGACGCGTTCCTCCGCGCCGGGGCGTGGATGCCGAACTCGTGCAACCAGGGCACCTGCGGCACCTGCAAGGTGCGCGTGCTGAGCGGCGAGGTCGACCACCGGGACTCGCCGCTCGGCACGTTGACCGAGGACGAGCGGGCCGCCGGTCTGGCGCTCGCCTGCCAGGCCCGGCTCCGCTCCGACGCGGAGGTCGCACCGTCGGGGCCGGGCGGCGGGAGCGCGGGGCGTCGGACCCACCCCCTGCGTGATCTGGACGCCGTCGTCGTCGACATCGAGGACATGGCGCGGGACACCCGCCGGGTGCGGCTGGATCTGACCGAACCGCTCGCCTTCCACGCGGGACAGTACGTGGAGCTCACGGTCCCGGGCTCGGGTGCTCGTCGGCAGTACTCGCTGGCGAACGTCGCCGACGACGACCAGGTCCTCGAGCTGCACGTACGCCTCGTCCCCGGGGGGACGGCCACCGAACGCTGGATCTTCGACGGGCTCGCCGTCGGCGACCGGGTCCGGGCCGCGGGGCCCCTGGGCGACTTCTTCCTCGACCCGGAGGACGACGACGGCGGCGAGCCGATGGTGCTGATCGGGGGCGGCACGGGGCTGGCCCCCCTGCTGGGCGTCGTCAGGACCGCACTGGCCCGTCGACCGGGCCGTGAGATCCTGCTCTACCACGGGGTCCGCGGTGCGGCCGATCTCTACGACCTGGACCTCCTGACCCGTCTGTCCGAGACTCACCCGAACGTCAACGTCGTTCCCGTGCTCTCCCACGAGAGCCCGCCCGACGGCACGTTCTACCGCACCGGACTCCCGACCGACCTGTTCCTGGACGACGTCGGATCGGCCCGGGGCTGGTCGGGCTGGCTCTGCGGGCCACCGGGGATGGTCGAGGCCGGGGTCAGGGCGTTCAAGCGTCGCCGCATGGCCCCCCGCCTGATCCACCGGGAGACGTTCACTCCCGCCCACGCCGCCTGAGGGCCACCCCGTCAGGACAGCACGCGCAGCTGGAACGGGTAGTCGTAGGGCCGGTCGTTCGACGCCCGCACCGCGCCCTTGATATGGCACCACGCGGAGACCACGAACAGCACGAGCATCAGCGGCAGCGCCACCACGATCCCGACCACGGTGAAGATCAGGATCCAGCAGAGGATGAACAGCACCCAGAACGACAGGTTGAAGTTGAACGCCCCGGCGGCGGCCCGCCGCGCGAACGGGTCGTCCTTCTTCACCAGCCAGACCAGCAGCGGGCCGACCAGGCTCAGCAGCCCGGCGCTGAGGATCGCGGCGATCGGCGCCGAGAGGTGCGCGAGGATCGCCGCGATCCGGCTGGAGTCGGAGGTGTACGGCTGCGACATCGAGGTCCTTTCGGGTCCGGTCGGCTCAGCGCCTCTGGGCCGACCACCCTGCCAGGCATCAGGCCGGCAGGCGGGAGCCGAGCGGCACGCCGGGCCCCGACCACCCGGACGGGTGCGCGGGCGCCCCGGTCACGAGCACCGCGAGCCGTCCGAGCATCCGCCACGTCATGACCGCGCTGACCACGCCGGTCAGCCGGGCCGCCGCCCGCTCCACGAGACCCCCGGTCTCGTAGCGTTCACGCAGGTGCAGCCGGGTGCCCGGCGTGCCGTCGGGCAGCGCGACCGGCGCGAGGTGGAACAGCCAGGTCATCGCGGTGTCTGTGCGGCCGGGTGCGTCACCGCCCCGGGAGGTCACCACCAGGTGGGCGCCGGGCTCGACGGCGGCCACCCGCAGCGCGACGTCGGGGTGCAGCCGGAACCGGTCCCCCGGCTCGACGTGCTGCCACTCCGGGTGCACGCGGTCGGCGCCGGTGATCCGGCACCCGGCGAGGTTCTCCAGGGCCTGGAACGAGTAGAACCCGGCCCGGTCCTGGCCGAGCTGCGCGATCCACGGCCACACCTCGGCGGGCGGCGCGGCGAGGGTACGGGCGCGGTCGTACTGCAGATCGGCACGGGGCAGCAGGGTGTCGCCGGGCCGCGGCACGCGCGCCTCGGCCGGGGACGCCCCGGTCCGGCGGGCCATCCGTGCGGCGAGCACCGTCATCATCGCCGCGACCGCCAGCACCACCGGGACCGTCCGTCGGGTCGTCATCGTCGGCCACCTCCTCGCCGTCGATCCTCGTGGGGCGGCGCCGGTCCGCTCAGGGCCGAAGGACCGTGGGCCCGCGCGGTGTGACGGCGGGAACACCCCGCCCCGCGCCGGCGTTCCGGTCGTCGAAGCGTCCGTGGGGGTGCGTCCGATGCCGTCGACTGCGAGACCGTCGTTCACCGTCGGCCTCGTCGTGCCCTCGGCCGGCTCCGACGGCATCTACGGGCCGTCGTGCATCCTGTGCGCCCGGTTGGCCGTCGAGGAACTGAACGCGGTGGGCGGGGTCCTCGACCGCCCCGTCCACCTGCGGATCCTCGACGGGTCCGGGGCGCCGGAGCAGGTGGCGACGGCGGTCGCGCAGGCGGCGCGGACCGGGGCGATCGACGCCGTCGTCGGCTGGCACATCTCCCCGGTGCGGGTGCGGCTCGCGTCGGCGCTGCGCGGACTGGTGCCGTACGTGTTCACCGCGCTCTACGAGGGCGGTGAGACCACGCCGGGTGTCGTCCCGATCGGTGAGACACCGGACATCCAGCTCACCCCGGCGCTGCGGTGGATGGCCCAGGAGATCGGCGTCCGGCGCTGGGCGGTGATCGGCAACGACTACCGCTGGCCGCACCGGTCGATCGCGCGGACCCGGGCCGCGCTCGACGGGTCCGGCGGGCCGACGCTCGACCACACCCGTTTCGTGCCGCTCGGCACCTCGGACCACCGGGCGGTGCTGGACGACCTGGCCGACCTCGACGTCGACGGGGTCCTGACGCTGCTCGTCGGCTCCGACGCCGTCGCGTTCCACCGCGAGTTCGCCCGGCGCGGGCTGGAGAGCCGGTACGCCCGGTTCTCCCCGTTGATGGACGAGAGCATGCTGGCCTGCGCCGGGGCCGGGGCGTCGCAGGACGTGTTCACCGCCGCCGGCTACTTCGAGGCCCTCCCGACCGCGGAGAGCCTGGCCTTCGGCGCCCGCTACGCCCGCCGGTTCGGCCCCGGCGCACCGCTGCCGTGCGCGCCCGGCGAGTCCTGCTATGAGGGCGTCGGGGTCCTCGCCGCTCTGGCGAACCGGGTCGGCACCACCGACGCGGTCCGACTGTCCGAGGCCGCCGGACGGTGCCACTACGTCGGCCCGCGCGGACCCGTGACCGTACGCGACGGCCGCGCCGAGCAGCGCATCTACATGGCCGTCGCCGACGGGTCGGGTTTCGACATCCTCGCGTCCCTCTGAGACCTCCGGGCGAGGACGAGCGCGGTCACGACCGCGGCGAGGACCAGGATCCCGGACAGCGGCAGCCCGATCAGCAGCATCAGGCCGCCACCGATGTTCGCGCCGATCGACGCCGCCGTCATGACGCGTCCGGCCCACCCGACCAGCAGACCCGCCACCACGCACAGCACGACCGGTGACGCCGCGGCCCACCGGCGGACGACGGCGGCGACGCAGCAGACCAGCCCCACCCCGGCGAGCACCCCGACGGGCCACGGCAGCGCGGGCGGGTCGTACGCCCGGATCCCGTCGGCGAGGTCGGCTGCGGGGCCGACGTCGCCGATCAGGAACCAGGCGACGACGGCCGCGCAGGTCCCGGCGAGCAGCCCCACCGGGATGGCACGCAGTGCGCCGGACACGGGAGCCCCCTCTCCTCGGTTCCCCGCCACCCTGGCCCGCGCGGACCCGGCGGACCTCCGTAGGACCACGGAGTTCAGTCGGCCGGCCGCCACGGACGCGGCGGCAGCGTCGGCAGCCCGCTCGGCGCGCACTGCCCGCCCCGCTCCCCGGCCAGCCGGAACACCAGCCAGCCCGACAGCGCGGCCAGCACCGACCCGGCCAGGATCCCGATCTTGGCTTCGGCGACGAGCAGCTCGTCGGTGAGCGCGAGCTCGGTGACGAACAGGGCGACGGTGAACCCGATGCCCGACAGCGCGGCACCGCCCATCAGCTGACCCCAGCGCAGCGTGTCGGGCACCCGGCCCAGCCCGGTGCGCAGCGCGATCCAGGTCGCGGCGGCGACGCCGATCGGCTTGCCCACGACCAGGCCGAGCATGATGCCCCAGGTGAGCATCGACGTCGCCGCGGCCGACAGGGTCTCCGACGACAGCACCACACCGGCGTTGGCGAGCACGAACAGCGGCACGATGACGTAGCTGCTCCACGGCTGGATGGCCTGCTGGAGCCGTTCGTTCGGGGAGACGGCGGCGACCGCGACCGCGCGGGCGGTGCGGGCCCGCTCCGGGGTGGGGTCGAGCAGGAAGTTCTTCCCGATCCGGACGGCCTCGACCATCTCGGTGCGACGCGGCGCGTAGGCGTTGACCAGCAGCCCGAGCGCCACGCCGACGACGCTGGGGTGCACCCCCGACCGCAGCACCGCGACCCAGCACAGGATCCCGGCGACGGCGTAGAACGGCGTCCGCCAGAACCGCACCCAGCGCAGCGCGAGCAGCCCGGCGAGCAGCACCACGGCGACGAGCAGCGCGAGCAGGTCGACCTCGTCGGTGTAGAACAGCGCGATGGCCAGCACCGCGCCGATGTCGTCGACGATGGCCAGTGCCAGCAGGAACACCCGCAGCTGGTCGGGGCAGCGCGGCCCGAGCAGCGCGAGCACACCCAGCATCACCGCGGTGTCGGTGGAGATCGCGATCCCCCAGGCACCCGCCGTCTCGCCACCGGCGTTGAGCGCGAGGAAGAACAGCGCGGGCACGACGAGTCCACCGAGCGCGGCCGCGGCCGGTGCGGCCAGGGCGCGGACCCCGCGCAGCTCGCCCAGCGTCGTCTCGCGGGCGATCTCGAGCCCGACGGAGAGGAAGAACAGCACCATGAGGCCGTCGTTGACCCAGTGCCGCAGGTCCAGGTCGAGCGCGGACTCCCCGAACGACACGGCCAGCGGGGTGTGCCAGAACGTCTCGTACCCGCCGCCGAGGTTGGCCCACAGCAGCGCGACGACGGCCGCCCCGACCAGCAGGACCGCCGATCCGGACTCGGTCCCGAGGAAGCGCCTCGCGGCATCGGAGAGATCGCCGCGCTCGGCTAGGGTCACCACCGCCATGTGCTGATCCTGCCCTGCGCGGGTCACGACGAGGAGGCCGCCATCAGTCTGGACCCACCCGTCGGACCGTACGACCACGTCCTGGGCCCGCCCGAGGCCGAGCTGACGCTGGTGGAGTACGGCGACTTCGAGTGCCCCTACTGCCGCGACGCCGCACCGGTGCTGGAGGAGGTCCGTGACCGCTTCGAGGGGCGGCTGCGGTTCGCGTTCCGGCACTTCCCGCTGCACGAGGTGCACCCGCACGCCATCGCAGCCGCCCTCGCCGCGGAGATGGCCGGGTTCGACGGCCGGTTCTGGGAGATGCACGACACCCTGTTCGCCCCCGGTCCGCCGCGGCTGCGCCAGGACGACCTGCGGGAGCACGCCGTCGCCGCGGGGGTGCGGCCGGACCGGGTCGTCTGGCCGGCGACGCGGCTGGCGGAGGACCGTGTGGAGGCCGGGTTCAACGCGGCGGTGCGCTCGGGCGTGCGCGGCACGCCGACCCTGTTCGTCAACGGCGAGCAGTACCGCGGCGACGTCACGGTCGCCGCGCTCACCGCCGCGCTGGACCCCGCGCTCCGGTCGTAGCCGCTCAGGCCGTCGCGGCGGGCCCGACCAGCATCACCGGGCAGTTCGCGCGCTGGACCAGCGCGAGCCCGGTCGAGCCGAGCAGCAGCCCGGTGAACCCGCCCCGCCCCCGGGTGGCGACGACGACCAGCCGCGCCGCCCCGCTGCGCTGGGCCAGCACCCGTCCCGGCTCGGCGCGCTCGATCACCCGCTCGACGGCGACGTCGGGATAGCGCTCCGACCAGCCGGCGAGCCGCTCGGCCAGCGCCCGCTCCTCGGCCTCGCGCAGCCGGTCGAACGCACCGGTCGCACGCAGGGCCGGGGACCGGCCGTCGTGCCAGGCGTGCAGGACGACCAGCCCGGTGCCGTGCTCGGCGGCCGCGGCGAAGGCGTGCTCCAGCGCGACGTCGGACAGCGGGCCACCGTCGATCCCGACCAGGACCGGCCCGTCGGACGACGTGCCGCGGACGACGACGACCGGACAGCCCGCGTGCGAGGCCACGGCGAGGGTCACCGACCCCAGCGCGGTGCCCATCGCCCCGCGCCCGGCGGACCCGAGTACCAGCAGCTCCGCCGTGGCGGACCGCTCGACCAGTGCCGTCGACGGCGCCCGCCGGTCCTCCGCGAGGTCGACCGCGACCTCGGGTGCGGCCTGCGCGGCGGCGTGCCGGGCCGCGTCGAGGGTCGCACGGGACTCCTCGCGGATCGACTCCTCGACGTCGTCGAGCAGGGGTGCGACGGCGGCGTCCGCGTACAGCCCGGCCACGTCGAAGGCCTGCACGAGCAGCAGGTCGGCGTGCCGGGCGGCGGCCTCGCGGGCCGCCCACGCGACGGCGTCCAGGGCCGCGTCCGATCCGTCCACGCCGACGACGACGGTGCTCATCACTGTGCTCCGTTCCCGGCCGGCCCGGTGTCGGCCGTTCGCCCTCCACTGTGCTCCGTCGCGGGCAGGGTCGCACGGCCCCGTCGTGTGAGGTCGGAGACGGCCCGCACGGGCCGGGACGGGCACCCGGGGCCCCGGGCCGCCTCGCTACGGTGATCGCTGCTGCATTCCGGAGACAGGGAGGTCCCGTGCACGCACCGAGCGTTCTCGTGGTCGGCGCCGGGTTCGGCGGCATCGCCGCCGCGATCGAGCTGCGGGCCCACGGCATCCGCGACGTCACGATCGTCGACGCCGCCGACGGCATCGGCGGTACCTGGCTGCACAACACCTACCCGGGCGCCGCCTGCGACGTGCCGAGCCATCTGTACTCGTACTCGTTCGCGCAGCGCACCGACTGGTCGCGGCTCTGCTCACCGCAGCCCGAGATCCTCGCCTACCTGCGGGGCGTCGTCGCCGAGTTCGGGGTCGACGAGCTGGTGCAGACCGGTGTGCGGATCGTCGACGCCAGGCGCGACGAGGCCGACGGACCGTGGACGGTCACCGCCGACGACGGCCGCACCTGGACCCCCGACGTGCTGATCGTCGCGACCGGGCAGCTGAACCGGCCGGTGTCCCCCGACCTGCCCGGCGTCGACTCGTTCGCCGGGACGATGTTCCACTCCGCGCGCTGGGACCACGACCACGACCTGCGCGGCCGTCGCGTCGCCGTGATCGGTACCGGAGCCAGCGCCGTGCAGTTCGTGCCGGCGATCGCCCCCGAGGTGGGGCACATGACGGTGTTCCAGCGGTCCGGGAACTGGTTCCTGCCGCGACGGAACCGGAGGTTCCCGGCGTGGTGGCGGGCCGCGATCGCGCGGGTGCCCGGCCTGCAGGCCGCGCGACGCCGGTTCATCACCGAGTACTGCGAGGCACTGACGCTGATGATCCGCCACCCCGCCACCTGGGGCCGGCTGGGGCGGCTCTACGCGACGCTGTTCATGCGGGCCCAGCTGCGCGACCCCGAGGTCCGCCGCAAGGTCTGGCCGGACTACACCTTCGGCTGCAAGCGCATCCTGTTCAGCTCGCACTGGCTGCCCGCGCTGCAGCGGCCCAACGTCGAGGTCGAGACGTCGCGCATCGCGGCCGTCGAGCCCACCGGGGTGCGCACCGAGGACGGCACGCTGCACGAGGTCGACACGATCATCTGGGGCACCGGGTTCGCGGCGACCGACTTCATGTTCCCGATGGAGATCAGCGGCCCGGGGGGACGGTCGCTGCGCACCGAGTGGTCCGACGGCGCGCACGCCTACCTCGGCATGACCGTCCCCGGGTTCCCGTCGCTGTTCGTGCTCTACGGCCCGAACACCAACACCTCCGGCGGCTCGATCGTCCGGTACCTGGAGCACCAGGTCCGCTACGTCCGCGAGGCCCTGCAGGAGGCCGCCCGCCGCGGCGCGTCCGGCGTGGAGGTCCGACCCGAGGTCGAGCAGGCCTACGACGAGGAGGTCCAGGCCCGCTTCCCCGGCACCGCGTGGACCCGCTGCGACTCCTGGTACCGCGACGACACCGGGCGCATCGTCACCAACTGGCCCGGCTACATGCGCGAGTACGACGAGCGCACCCGGCGCGTCGAGCCGTCGGACTACGTCTTCCACTGAGTCCCGGCCGGCGCCGGGCAGGATGGAACCGCCCCCTGCGTCCCGTGGCGGCGGGAGGCAGGGGGCGGAGGCCGTCGTCGGGAATCAGTCGCAGGACGTCGGGTTGTCGCGGTTCTGCGCCGCCCCGCCGCCGAGGATCCCGAGGACGTTGCCGAGAGCCGCGTTGACGCCCGGGCAGACATTGGCGTTGTTGAGGACGTTGACGTCGTCGAGGTTCACCAGGCCGAACTGGTCGCCCCGGGTGTTGCCGACGTCCTGGACGAAGGAGTCACCGTCGTCGTCCTTCGGCGCGGGCGCAGCCGACGCCAGCGGGCTGAAGGCGACCATGGTGGCGATGACGGCGACGCCGGTGACCGCAAGCTTCCTGCGCATGTCTTTCTCCCCGATCGTGTCCGGTGGGACGGACGTGTCTCACGATTCCCGTGAGCACCACCGGGACGCCTGTGCGTCACGGCAAGCGGACAGTAGGCAGCCGCTCACCGGCGGGGATACGGCGGCGACACCAACGAGTGATCCGATCACCACGGGTACCAAAAGTGTGGTGTGAAACGGACGGAACCGGTTCTCCCAGGACGCCGGACACCCTCCGTCCCCACGTCCGGGGCGGCCGATGCGAAGGGTGATCGACCGACCGGACCGTGGGCGGGGGCCGACCACCCGCGGGGGTGAATCCGTGACCGGCGTGTCGCGGGCCCCGGCGTGTCGCGGCGGGACCGTGGTGTCCGGGCTTGCACCTGACGCGACGTGAGACGACACCGTCCATCATGCCGCCACGACGTGGCGGCCCGACAGGAGGGGATTCCGGTGAAGGTGGGCGAGCCGGCCCGGGTGACCGGGCTGACCGTGCGGACACCGCACCGGGCCGGGGCCACCGGCTGAGCGGGTGGGGCGGGAGGGCAGGGGTCAGACCGACCCGACCCCCCGCACGACCGCCCCACCCACACCGGCCGCCTCCAGCAGCCCCGCCAGCACCGGGTTCACCGCACCGGCCTTCCACGCCAGCGCCAGCGGCACCTCCGGCGGGTCGGTCAGCGGCACCAGCACCACCCCCGGTGTGCGCAGCTCCGCCGTCGCGTCCAGCGCCAGCCCCACCCCGACACCGGCCCCGACCAGGGACAGCAGGGTGTGCGTCTCGGGAGCCTCCTGCTCGATGCGCGGCAGGAACCCGGCGTGCAGGCAGGCCGCGTCGACCGACGTGCGCATGACCGCCATCCGCCGGACCGGGTAGGTGACGAACGGGTCGTGGGCCAGCTCCGCCAGGTCGATCGTGTCCCGCCCGGCGAGCGGGTGCTCCTCGGGCAGCGCGGCGACGAGTCGGTGCCGGTCGATCTCGTGGACGACGAGGCCGTCGTCGTCGACCGGGGTGCGGATCAGCGCGGCGTCGACCCGGTCGGTGCGCAGGTCCTCGGCCAGCTCGCCGGAGAACCGGCCGGTGACCAGCACCAGCCGGGCCTGCGGCCGGTGCGCGCGGAAGCGGCGGGCGGTCCGGTACAGCCAGGCGTTGGAGCTGGGTCCGGCGAACCCGAGGCGGACCGAGCCGGTGCCGCCCGCGGCGGCCTCGCGCGCCGCCTCGACGGCCTCGTCCGCGGCGGCGAGGGCACGGCGGGCCCGGGGCAGGAACGCCGCCCCCGCCGGGGTGAGGGCGACGGCGCGGGTGTGGCGGTCG
>NZ_WWFY01000778.1:0-26228 GCF_009864975.1 Pseudonocardia sp. SID8383 | reverse complement strand
TCAGCGCGCGCAGACCGTCGCGGCCGACCCGGGCCCCGATGCCGCGGGCGCGGGCCCGGTCGGCGGGGTCGAGCTCCCCCGCCAGCACGAGCCGCCCGGGGTGCTCGGCGGCGAGCTCGGCGTGCCAGGCCGGTGCGGCGAACCCCAGCACGAACAGGTCCTCGAAACTGGCCGGGACGAGCACCGCGCGGTCCACCGCGGAGAGCACGTGCGCAGCCAGTGCCTGCGGCGTGACCAGCTCGAACGCGTCCGCGGACAGCGGGCGCGGCGACGGGTCGACCATCCGGTGGCGGTGCAGCAGATCGGCGACGAACTGCTCCCCCGCCGGGCCCGCCTGGTTGTGCGGCCGGCCGTCCCAGCCGTGCACCTGGGCGTCGACGACCGCCGGGAGACCACCACGCCCCCGGGGCGCTCCGCAGCACCGGTCCACGACGACCACCTCTCCACTGTCGCGGAGCGGCCCGGCACGCGCAGCGCGTGCCGGGCCGCTCCCCACTGTTCCTGTGACCGGACGGGCCGGTACCTACCCGACCGACGGGCCGAGCCCCATCGACTGGGGCGTGCTCGAGTCCGGGCTGGGCTGCGGGATGCCCTCGTCGAGCTGGCCGAACTCGGTCATGAGTGCCTTGTTCCAGGGCGTGACCTCCTCGGCCACCAGCGAGTTGGTGGTGAGGATCAGCCCGGCGACCGAGGCGCCGTTCTGCAGGGCGGAGCGCACGACCCGCAGCGGGTCGATGATGCCCATCTCGACCATGTCCCCGAAGCGGCCCTCCAGGGCGTCGAAGCCCTCGTCGACGCCCATGGTCGTGACCTGCTTGACCACCTCGTCGCCGTCGTAGCCGGCGTTGGAGGCGATGAGGTGCACGGGCTCGGTGAGCGCGTGCCGGACGATCTCGACGCCGATCCGGTAGTCCCCGGTCACGTCCAGCTCGTCGAGGGCGGGCTCGGCGTGCAGCAGCGCCGCGCCGCCACCGGCGACGATGCCCTCGGCCACCGCGGCCCGGGTCGCCTGCAGCGAGTCGTCCACACGGTGCCGGATCTCGCGGGCCTCGGCGTTGGTCGGTGCCCCGACCGAGATGATCGCGGCCTTCCCGGACAGCCGGGCGATGCGGTCGGAGAAGAAGTCCTCGTCGGTGCCGATCGTCGCGCGGGCCAGCTCGGCGCGCAGCTGCGACAGCCGGTACTCCAGCTTCTGCCTGTCCCCGCCGCCGCCGATGATCGTGGTGCCCTCGCTGGTGACCTGCACCTGCACGGCGCGCCCCAGGTGCTCGACGTCGATCTGCTCGAGCGAGAACGAGGAGCTCTTGGAGTGCACCTGCCCGCCGCAGAGCGCGGCCATGTCCTCCAGCAGGTGGATGCGCTTCTCGCCGAAGCCCGGCGCCTTGATCGCGACGGCCTGGAAGTGCCCGTTGACGTGGTTGTGGACCAGCATCTGCAGGGCGGTGCCCTCGACGGTCTCCGCGACGATGACGAGCGGGCGCCGGTCGTTGCGCATGATCCGGTCCAGCACCGGCATGATCTGCTGGACGTCCTTGATCTTGTGCGCGGTGAAGAGGATGTAGGGGTCGTCGACGATCGCCTCGAGCGTGCCGGGGTTGGTCACCATGTACGGCGAGACGTACCCGTTGTCGAACTCGAAGTCCTCGACGAAGTCCACCGAGACGCCCGGCAGCGGGGTGTCGTCGACGGTGACGACGCCGTCGTCGCCCACGGTGTGCAGCGCCTTCGCGACGACGCGGCCGATCGTGTAGTCGTCGTTGGCCGAGATGGACGCGACGCGGGCGTAGTCCTCCTCCGTGCTGACCGTGTGCGACACCGTCTGCAGACGGTCGACGAGCGCGTTGACCGCGATGTCGATGCCCCGCTTGACCAGCACCGGGTTGCCGCCGCGCTCGATGGCGCTCATGCCCTCACGGACGATGGCCTGGGCGATGACGGTCGCGGTGGTGGTCCCGTCGCCGACCGTGTCGTTGGTCTTGACCGCCGCTTCCTTGACCAGCTGGGCGCCCATGTTCTCGAAGGGGTCGCGCAGGTGGATCTCGCGGGCGATCGTGACGCCGTCGTTCGTGACCTCGGGCGAGCCGGTGATCTTCTCCAGGATGACGTTGCGGCCCTTCGGACCGAGCGTGCTCTTGACGGCTTCGGCCAGCTGGTCGACGCCGGCCTGCAACAGATGACGGCCCTCGGCGCCGAAGCGGAGTTCCTTGGCCATGGTGGGTCCTCCCGGAGAAAGAGTCGGTCCAGGTGCGCGGGTGCGGATCAACGTGCGCAGCCGTGGCGCCGTGCGGGCGCGCTGCGCGGGTGGAGCGCACCGCCCGGGCCGTCGCCGGCCGTGGTGGGCCGGGGACGGGTCGTCGTCCCGGGCGGTGCGATCCGGGTGAGGAGCGGGTCCTTACACCGGCTTCAGGTCGAAGTCGATGTACTCGGCGGCGTCCTCGGGATTGGCGAACATGATCGTCTTGTCGTCCAGGTGGACCATCCGCCCGTAGTGGGTGGACATGTTCTCCTCGAACTGGGCGGCGTCGAACCAGCCCTCCTCCTGGCCGGCCTCCTCGTCCATCGCGACGTAGTCCAGCTCGAACTTGCCCGTGCCGTCGACGCGGATCATCGAGGGCAGGTGCTGCACGGTCACGTTGTCCTGACGGTCCAGAACGGTCGCGATGACCGCGCCGATCTGGTTGTTCATCAGCGTGAAGCCACACATGTTCGACGCGGTGCTGTCCTGCTTGAACGGGCTGGTGCTGGTCACTGCTTCAGCTCCTCGGGGACGTCGAGGCCGAGATCGCTGCAGATCCCGGCGAACCGGTTCTTGGCGCGGTCGAGGGAGTCCTCGAACGTGGGGGGCTTCGAGTCCGACTGGGACCACATCGGCTGCATGGTCCGGGCGGCCTCCAGCGCCTGCGGGACGTAGGTCCGCAGCCAGCCGCCCATCAGCGAGCGGTTGTGCTCGGCGAACTCGCGGTCCTGGGTGAGCGGCGCGAAACAGGCGATCGACCAGCGCAGGTCGCGCTGGGCGTAGTCGTACTCGCCGGCACCCATGACCGTCGGGGTCACGTAGTCGCCGTTGGTGGCGGCGGACTGCATGACCAGGTTCGAGCGGAACAGCTCACCGACCAGCGGCTCGAAGACGCAGTTGGCCGCGAAGATGGCCTCGCCCCAGTCGTCCTGGACCGCGGTGAGGGCCTCGGTGAACTTGCGGGCGCCCTGCCACTCCGGCGCGTTGTCCCACGCGTCGAGGTGGGCTGCGCCGTCGAACCCGTCGATCTCCTCCGACAGCGTCAGGTTGTAGAGCGCCAGGTCCTGGGCGAAGCGGATCTTACGGGTGGAGTTCGCCGCGAGCGCCGTGTTGTGCATGTTGGTCGGCGCGGACCGCTCGTTGGACGCGAAGACGTAGAGGCCGAGGATGTGCTCGATGTGCATCCAGGCGCCGACGTTGCGCTCGACGAACCGGATCCAGTTCGAGTTCCACAGCTCGAACGCCTTCGCGTTGCGGGCGTTCTCGATGTTCTGGGTGAGCTGCCGGACGACGTTCGCGTTGTACCGGTAGAGGCTCTGCTCCCACTCCTCGTTCGGGTCGCGGAACTCGTGCCAGCCGTGGGCCGGCCAGTTCTTCACGTGCATACCGCCGGTGCCGATGCCGCGCTGCGGCTCGGGCTCGTCGACGCCCCAGGCCTTCAGCTTGGTCCAGTGCAGCGGGTAGCCGCCCTCGCCGTTGGCGAAGCCGTAGATCCAGCCCTGCGCGAGGTAGTGTCGCGGGTCCGGCTGGACCTCGACGGTGGTGTCCTCGTACAGCGTCTGCTTCCGCTTGGCCGGGGTGTAGTAGTTGTAGTGGCGTGCGCTCGAGCTCGAGTCCGGGAACTCCCGCGCTCCGGCCTCCGCGTCGGTGAAGACGGGCTTGGGAACGCTGCGCTGCGAACCGGACGACGTGTCCTGTGTGGTGGGGGACTGAGTCATTGCTGTCCGTCCTCGCCTTCTTGCTCACCGGTCGTGGTGAACTTGTCGTAGAAGATGTTGGTCTCACTCACACCCAGCTGGGTCAGCGTCGCGATCGCCGCGTCGACCATCGGCGGGGGACCGCAGACGTAGGCATCCGCTCCCTTCAGATCGGATTCGTTGCGCCTGACCACCTCGGTGATCAGACCGGTCTCGCCGGCCCAGTCCCCGCCGTCGCCGTCGGACAGGGCGGGGACGTACCGGAAGCCGTTGAGCTGGGGCGCCAGTTCGGCGATCTCCTTCTCGAAGCAGAGATCGGCCGCGGTGCGCGCGCCGTAGTAGAAGGTGGCCCGTCGTTCGACGCCGCCATCGGCCATCGCCCGCAGCAGGCCCAGTACCGGCGCCATGCCGGCGCCACCGCCGACGAAGACGATCGGCGAGCTGCGGTTCTGACGGAGGGTGAAGGTGCCGAAGGGCGCCTCGACATCGAGCCGGTCACCGGGAGCGGCCTTCTCGTCGAGCCAGGTCCCGAACAACCCACCCGGGTAGACCTTGATGACGAACTCGTAGGTGCCGTCCCGGTTGGGGGTGTTGGCCATGGAGAACGAACGGCTCTCCTCGGTCCCGGGGCAGACGAGGTCCATGTACTGCCCGGGGAAGAACTTGATCTCCGACGGCTCGACCAGCTTGACGGTCAGATGCCGCATGTCGTGGGTGACGGCCTCGACCGACACGACCTCGACCACGCCCTTGGTGAGGGGCAGGCCGGACCGGATGATCTCCTCGTCGTAGTTGGTCAGCTCGATGACCAGGTCCTCGTAGGCATGCGCCCGGCACAGGAGGGTGTGGCCCTCCTCCTTCTCGTAGTCCGGGAGCGCGAAGGTCGAGTAGCTGTCGTACTCGATGTCCTCGCCCTCGAGCACGAAGGACTTGCAGGCCGAGCACTGGCCCTCCTTGCAACCGTGCATGAGCTGGACGCCCTGCTCGGCCGCGGCGCGGAGGATGTTCTGGTCCTCGTCGACCTCGATCTCGATGCCGACGGGCTCGAACCGCACGACGTGTTTGTCGCCCACGAGCGCAGACCACCTCTCTTGGCGTGACGAATGGCGTGAGAAAAAAGACCAATCGGACAGACGTGGGCAGGCGTCGCCCCGGGCCCCGCCCGGCGGACGGGAGTCCCGGGGTGACCCGGCCGGGGAAGACGACCCCCCGGCCGGGCCGCGGGGAGAGGGACCCGTCATGGCATGACGGGGACCCCCTCCCCTCGCCTGACCCGCGCTCAGGCGTCGGTGGGCGCGGGCCGGCCTCCCGGCCCCTGGCGGTTGTAGTCCGCCACGAACGCCTCGCGCTCGGCGTCGCTCATCTCGTTGAGGATGACGTTGGGGCTGGCCAGGTGCGGCATGCGCCGCATGTGGTCCAGCGTCCACATCTTCTTCGGGTCGAGATCGAGGTGCGGCTGAGCGGTCAGCGTCTTGCCGTCGTCACGGACGAAGCCCATGTCCTGGACGACGTCGGCCCAGTTCCAGCCGTGGTAGAGCGTCTCCCACTCGCGGTGACCCACGAGCTTGCCCATGTTCGGGGTCTCGCGACCCTGGTACACGGGCCGGAAGGCCTCGGCGTCGGTCCAGCGGCAGACCTCGTGGCAGTACGTGCGCCACTGGCCGTCCACCTTGTCGACGACCATGTCCTCACGCACCAGACACGGGACCATGCAGGTCCAGCAGCGGTGCGGGTACACGTAGTCGACGTCCTCGGCCACGATGGCGTGGTGACCGTTCGGCTTGGCGAGGCGGTTGTAGTTCTCCCACCACTTGCCGTACCGGTCGTACCAGCCCGGGTACTTGTACTCGAACCACTCGAAGTCGGTGTCGGTCATGCCGTCGATACGCCAGTAGTTGGCGCACCAGCCGGTGGCGAAGAACTGCGCGACCTCGTGGACGTAGCCCTTGTTCCAGATCTGGTTCCAGGACTCCTCGACCAGGTCGTGCGGGATCACCAGGCCGTACTTCTCGAGCGGCAGCAGGTAGCTGCGGTAGTAGTCGTCGTAGATCCAGCGGCGCCACATCTCCGCGTAGGACTCGCGGTCCTTGCGGCGGTCCTTCGTGCCGTACTCGATGAAGGTACCGATGGCGGCGTCGACGACGCGGTGGTTGTTCCACCACGCGTAGCGCAGGTCGCGCTCGAGCAACTGGCGGTTGTCCTCGTCCGACAGCGCCATCAGGAGCGTGGCGTAGCCGTTGGAGATGTGCCGCGACTCGTCGGACTGCACCGAGTGGAACACCGTCGGCAGCAGGTAGTCGCCGTTGGCGGCGGCCTCCGCCGGCATCGCCACGAACAGGGTGTTCGTGAACGCGGTCTCCGCGACGATGGTCAGGTAGATCGACGCGGCGGTGATGGCGTCACCGGTGATGAACCCCTCGGCGAACTGACGGCCGATCGTGCCGGCGTAGTCCGACTGGAAGTTCCGCAGCGAGTTGTTGAACCCCGCCGGGTCGATGTAGTTGTTCATGTACAGGCGCTTCAGGTTCTGCTGGATCGTCGAGTGCCGAACCTCGTCGATCATCTGGATCGCCTGGCCGTTGTGCAGCTCCGGGTTCGGCACCACGTGGAACAGCATCGGCATCGAGCGCGCCGCGGAGATCTCCGGCAACGGGATGATCGACAGGAAGAGCTTCTGCCACTCCAGCCAGCGCTCCTGCACCTGCCGGAACATGTTGCCGCGGATGGCACCGTCCTGGGCGCCGTAGACGCGGTGGTCCTTCTCCTCCTCCATCGGGAAGTACGAGCGCAGGACCTGCTTGAGCGGGTCCTTCTTGGCCGCCTTCTTGAAGGTGTAGTCGGTTCCGTACTTCATGTACGGCTCGTGGTACTGCGGCTCCCAGGACAGCTCCTGGATCTTCTGGTGAGCCTTCGCCAAACTCTGCCGACTCACGTCGTCTCCTCACGGTGGTGGGTTAGTGGTCGGATCAGCGGGCGAGCGCGGGTAGCCCGATGTCGTGGTCGTGCACGGAGCTCGGACGACCCGGTGACGTGGGTGGATCCCGCGGCGCCGGTGCCGTCTGCCTTCCGTGCTGCGAATCACACATGGTCCAGCAGGCATTCGAGGTCTCAATATGAGACTCTTCCGCCCCGCTACCTGTGGTGATCTTGCTCTCACGGCGCGTACCGTCGCCGTGACCACGGGATCCGGGCAGGTCACCGCTGTTGCACGCGGGTCCTCGGTGGTCGTGTCCCGAGCTCGACACAGGCGAGGAGGCCGTGTGTGAGACCCCTGCCCGACGGCGCGCAGGGCGCCACCCGGGCGGGCCGGCCGACGCCGCGCCCGCGACACCCCGGGGACGGACATGACTCCCCCGTCACCGGCTCGGCGCCCACACCCGCCACCAGGACCAGCACCAGCGCCGCGGCCGAACGCATCGCGGCGGCCCGCGACGCGTTCCTGCACCGCGAGCAGATGCGTGAGGACTCGGTCCGCCCGCCGATCCTGGCGTCCTGGATCCGGTCGCGGGACAGCGACGTCGCGCCCGACTCCATCGACCTGCCCGAGATCGGCCGCGAGACCGACAGCCCGCTGGTGCGGGCGGCCACGCCGATCGTCTCCGAGCTGTGCGACCAGTTCGCCACCGAGCCGGTCAGCCTCATCCTCTGCGACGGCGACGGTGTCGTCCTCGACCGCCGGACCGGTGACTCCGCGCTGCGTCAGCACCTGGACCGGGTGTGGCTCGTCCCCGGTTTCTCCTACGCCGAGCAGCACGTCGGCACCAACGGCATCGGCACCGCACTGGAGGGCAGGCGCCCGACCGAGGTGTTCGGGCACGAGCACTTCGTCGAGCACCTGGAGGACCTGGCCTGTGCCGGCGCCCCGATCCGGCACCCGGTGACCGGCAAGATCCTCGGCGTCGTCGACCTGACCTGCTGGCGGAGCGAGGCCAACGCGCTGATGGTCGCCACCGCCGCGACGACGGCCCGCCGCATCGAGGAGGCGCTGCTCGCCGCGTCCGGGCGGCACGAGCTGACGCTGCTGCACGACTACCTGACCGCGGTCCAGCGCGGGGGCGACTCCGCGGTGCTCGCCGTCGGCGACGACCTCGTGATGATGAACGACCGCGCCCGCGAGCTCATCGCACCCGGTGACCAGGTCCCGCTGCTCGCCGGGGCGACCGACGCGCTGCGGGCCGGACGCAACCGCCAGCTCGTCGTCGACCTGCCGAGCGGGGCGACCGCACGCGTGCAGTGCCGGCCGAGCTGGAACGAGGCGGGCTCGGCGGGCGGCATCCTGCAGGTGAGCCTGACCCACCGCGAGACCGTCGGCCGCGGCTCCGCGACCCCGACGATCACCACCGCGCTGCCGACCGCGGTCGGCTCGGGAGCGCTGTGGACCAAGTGCGCCCAGGCGGTGGACCGGCACTTCCGCACCAACGAGTGGCTGGTGCTGCAGGGCGAGCACGGCTCCGGCCGGACCACGCTGGCCCGCGCCACCCACCACCTCCACTCCCCCGCCGGGCACGTGCGTGTGCTCGACGCCGGCGACGTGGGCCCGCGATGGCTCTCCGAGGTGTACGACGAGCTCGACGGCGGCGGCGGGACGCTGGTGCTGCGCGAGGTCGACCGGCTCCCCCCGGCCGCCGCGGCGGCGCTCGCCGACGTGCTCGAGCCGCACCGCGAGTCGACCGACCCGGAGCGGGCCTGGGTCATCGCGACCCGCGGCAGCTCCCGGACGACCGACTCACCCGAGCTCGCGTCGCTGCTGGACTGCTTCCCGCGCACCATCGAGGTCCCGCCGCTGCGCCACCACGTGGAGGACGTCGCCGAGCTGGTGCCGTACCTGCTCGCCCGGCTGACGCGCGGCGCCGACCTGACCTGTGCGCCGGAGGCCTTGCGGGTGCTCATGCGGCACCGGTGGCCGGGCAACGTCGAGCAGCTCTACCAGGTGCTGCGCAAGGTCGTGAGCCGTCGCCGGACCGGGGTGATCCGGCTGGAGGACCTGCCGCCGGAGACGCGGGTGCTGGCCCGGCGGGTGCTGACCCCGCTGGAGTCGATCGAGTGCGACGCCATCGTCGACGCCCTGCTCGACGCCGACGGCAACAAGGCCGAGGCCGCGCGCCGGCTCGGGATGAGCCGGGCCACGATCTACCGCAAGATCCGCGGCTACGGCATCGCGACGCCGGAGGGGGCGGGGATGTCCCGGTAGCCTGCGCGGCGTGGGTCGCCGCAGCCGGATCGTCCGCGCGTTCTCCTTCCCGGAGGGCACGCCGCCCCCGCTGCTGGTGATGATCCTGCTGAGCAGCTCGATGGCCGGGGTGTTCGTCATCGCGATGCTGCTGCCGGACCCGGCGCCGCTGTGGCTGCGGGTGGTCATGTCCGCGCTCGCGGTGCTGGGACTGATGCTGCTGACCGCGGCGCTGCTGCGCCGGGCCGCGACGCAGGGCAGGCGCCGACACGAGGGGTGACGGCCCGTACGGACTGCGACGCCCCCGGACGGCCCCTACCGTCGGACCATGGCCCTGCTCCGACGGTTGTTCCTGATCCCCGACGGCGTCCCGGCCCCGCTGCGCGGCGCCGTCGCCGCGCTGATCGTGCTGGTCGCCGTGCTCTGGCCCCTCACGCTGCTGCCCGCCGGCACCTCGACGGCGGTGCTCGTCGTGGTGTCCGTGCTGTCGGTCCTGGCGCTGTTCGCCCTGGCGGCGGCGCTGCTGCGACGGCGCTACCCGGGCGCGCACCGCTGAGCCCCGGTCGTTGATCTACGGTCCGTGCCCATGACGGGAACGGACATCCCTGCACCGTGGCCGGACTCGGCGTTCCCCGCCGACCCCTACCCGGGCGCCCGGCCGCCGTGCTCGTTCCTGCACACCGACGGCCGCACCCACCCGCTGACGGCCGACCCGTCGGCGCCCTCGGGATGGCGGGCCGGCGGCCGCTGCCTCGACGACGTGCTCACCGGCCTGGGCGCACCGCGGCTGGCCGGGCGGGTGCCGCTGCTGGCCTACGGCTCGAACGCCTGCCCGTCGAAGATCACCTGGATGCGCGACGCGCGCGGGCTGGGCGGGCCGGTGGTCGTGCTGCGGGTGCGCACCACGGGCCTGGCGGCGGTGTGGGCGGCCGGTCGCCGCGTCGTCGACGACCAGCGTCCGGCCACCCTGGCCGCCCTCGACGGTGCGGTGGAGGAGCACACCGTGTGGCTGGCCGCACCGGAGCAGTTCGCCGCGCTCGACACCGTCGAGGGCCGCGACGCCGACCCGCCCCGCTACCGGCTCGCCCGGGTCGCGACCGGGCGCGTGACCCTCCTCGACGGCGTCGGGGTGCTGGACCGGCCGTGGGCCTACGTCGCACCGCAGACCCCGACCGGGGACGACCGCACCGACCGCCGGCCGCTCGTGCTCGACGGCGCCGCGGTGACCTGCACCGCCCTCGACCAGGCCGGGGCCGCCGCGCAGGCCGGGACGCCCGGCCCGGACGGGCTCGACGCCGACACCGCCGAGGGGGTGCCCGTGCCGGAACACTGGCCGTCCCGGGTGTTCGTCTACGGCTCGCTGATGCCGGGTCAGCGCGCGTTCGGGCTGCTGCGCGCGCACGCCTCGGCGACGCTGCCGCAGCCGGCGGTGCTGCCGGTCGGCGGGATCGCCGACACCGGGCACGACTACCCGGCCCTCACCCTCGACACCGGCGACGGCGTGCCCGGCTGGGTCGTCGAGCTGGCCGACCCGGTGTCCGCGCTGGCGATCCTGGACGCCTACGAGGGGCCGGAGTACGCCCGTATCCGGGTGGTCGTCGAGGACGGCACCGTCTGCTGGGCCTGGGTGTGGGCGGCGGCGCGGGTCGGGCACGTGCCGCTGGCCCGGGGGTGGGCGGGGCGCTGAACGCGGACCGGGCCCGTCCCCGGTGGGGACGGGCCCGGTCGGGCGGTACGCGTCAGGAGCCGGTCTTCGCGGCCTGGCGTGCGCGGTGCTCGGCGAGCCCCGGGACGTCCCGGCCGGCGATCGACACACCCTTCGTCTCGATGACGAAGTAGAGCGCGATCATGCCGACCACGCAGGCGCCCATCATGTAGTAGGCCGGGAACAGGACGTCGCCCGTGCCTTCGATGGCCGCCTCGTTGATCAGCGGCGCGGTGCCGCCGAACGCCGCCGTCGCCACGTTGTAGGAGATCGCCATGCCGGCGAACCGGACGTGGGTCGGGAACATCGCCGGGAACGTCGCGGAGATCGTCCCGAGCTGCAGCAGGTAGATCAGGCCGAGCACGGTGAACCCGAGGATCGCCAGCGGCAGGCTCTGCGCCATCAGCATGTACATCGGGATCGCCAGCACGAAGATGCCGACCAGTGAGATCCACCAGCACGGTTTGCGGCCGATGCGGTCCGACAGCGCACCGGCGAACGGGATCAGCAGCATCATCACGACCTGGCCGATCACGGCGACGGTGTCGGCACTCGCCGAGTCCATCGACAGCGTCGTCTGCAGGTAGGTCGGCATGTAGGTCAGCAGGGTGTAGTTGATGACGTTCAGCGCGATGACCAGTCCGAACAGCGCCAGGATCGGCTGCCAGTAGCGTACGAGGAGGTCCTTGAGCGCTCCGGTCGCGGCGGACTCGGACTCGCCGGCGGCCTCCAGGTCCCGGAACACCGGGGTGTCCTCGAGCTTGGTCCGGATGTAGAGACCGATCATGGCCAGCGGCAGGGCGATCATGAACGGGATGCGCCAGCCGTAGTCGAGCATGGCCTGCTCGCCGATCGCGGTCTCCAGGCCGAAGACGACCAGCACCGCGAGCGTGAAGCCGGCCAGGGTGCCGAACTCCAGGAAGCTGCCCCAGAAGCCGCGCTTGCGGTCCGGCGCGTACTCCGCCATGAACGTGGCGGCGCCGCCGTACTCACCGCCGGTGGAGAAGCCCTGGATGATCCGCAGCAGGAACAGGAGTGCCGGGGCGGCCCAGCCGATCGTCTCGTACGACGGGATGACGCCGATCAGGAACGTCGCGACACCCATCAGGATGATCGTCATCGACAGGACCTTCTGCCTGCCGATGCGGTCACCGAGCGGACCCCACACGAAGCCGCCGAGCGGCCGCAGGACGAACGAGATCGCGAACCCGAGCAGGGTCCCGAGATATCCCAGCTCACCCGGGAAGAACGCGTTCGTCAGTTCGACCGTCAGGTAGGCGTAGATGCCGTAGTCGAACCATTCCGTGGCGTTTCCGATCGCCGACGCGGCGACCGCCCTCCGCAGGACGGAGGGCTCCACGTCGTCCTGATCACCCTGCTGACCAGCGTCTGCCGGAGTCGATGACATTCGATAATCCCCCCACTGTCGAAATGCCGGACCGCAAGCGGAGCCGCATTTCGTTACGCGATCGACATGGTGAGCGTCTTTGCGGTGTGCGGAGCTTACAGAGCGAAAAGGGGGGCTGCCACCCACGGGTGGAGATCGATCCCCGGCCCTTCGCGACGGCCCCGTGTAGCGTCGCGACCGTGCTGGCGATCGACGGCCTGGCCAAGCGGTTCGGCCCCGCCGTCGCGCTGGACGGGGTGAGCTTCACCGTCGCCCCGGGCGAGGTGTTCGGCTTCGTCGGCGGGAACGGCGCGGGCAAGACGACGACGATGCGGATCGTGCTCGGCGTCCTCGACGCCGACGCCGGTGCGGTCACCTGGAAGGGCGGCCCGCTCGGTCCCGCGGACCGGCGCCGGATCGGCTACCTGCCCGAGGAACGCGGTCTGTACCCACGGATGCGGGTCGCCGAGCAGCTCGTCTACCTGGCCCGGCTGCACGGGCTGTCCCGGTCGGCCGCGCTCGCCGCCACCGAGACCTGGACCGACCGGGTCGGGCTCGCCGACCGCCGCGGCGACGAGGTGCAGAAGCTGTCGCTGGGGAACCAGCAGCGGGTGCAGCTGTGCGCCGCGCTGGTGCACGACCCCGACCTGCTGGTCCTCGACGAACCGTTCTCCGGGCTGGACCCGGCGGCCGTCGACACCCTGGGGGCGGTGCTGCGCGAGCGCGCCGCGGCCGGGGTGCCCGTTGTCTTCTCCTCCCACCAGCTGGAGCTGGTGGAGCGGCTGTGCGACCGGGTCGGGATCATCTCGGCGGGCCGGATGGCCGCGGTCGGGACGGTCGACGGACTGCGGGCCGGGGCCGCCGACCGTTACGACGTGACGGGCCCGCCGCCCGGCTGGGCCGACACCGTCGCCGGGGTACGGGTCGTCGGCACCGAGGGCGACCGCACCCGCGTCGAGCTGGCGCCGGGCACCGACGACCAGGCGCTGCTCGCCGCGGCGCTCGCCGCCGGACCGGTACACGCGTTCGGTCCGTACCGGCCGCCGCTGACCGAGCTGTACCGCGACGCCGTGCGCGACCGCGCCGTCCCGTCGACCGACGGTGCCCGATGAGGACGGTGCTGCTCGTCGCGCGGCGGGAGATCACCACCCAGCTGCGGTCGCGGACGTTCGTCGTCGGGATCCTGCTGATGCTGCTGGTGTTCGGCGGCTACGGCGCGGTGATCGTGTTCGCCGGGTCGCAGAACTCGTCGTCGTCGCTGGTGCTCGACGGGCCGGCCCGCGAGCTGCGCGGCGAGCTGCAGGGCACCGCGGACCGGCTGGGCACCGCGCTGCGGCTGACCGAGGCCGGGAACCGGGCCACCGCCGAGTCGATGGTCCGCACCGGCGAGGCCGACGCGATGCTCACCGGGGCACCGGGGACCTACCAGCTCGTGGGCCTCGACGACGTCGCGCCGGGGCTGCGGTCGCTGGTCGCCGACGTCGTCGAGCAGCAGGCCGTGCGCGAGTCGCTGCTCGCCGCCGGCGCCGACCCGGAGCGGGTCAGCACGCTGTCCGGGGTGGGCGTGCGCACCCTCGAACCGGTCGACACCGAGCTGGGCCAGCGGGTGGGGACCGCGTTCGTCGTGACGTTCCTGCTGTTCTTCTCGGTCACCGCCTACGGCGCGGCGGTCGCGCAGGGGGTGGTCGAGGAGAAGTCCGGACGCGTGGTGGAGCTGCTGCTCGCGACGATCCCGGCCCGGCAGCTGCTCGCCGGGAAGGTGCTCGGCCTCGGTCTGGTCGGGCTGCTGCAGCTGCTGATCCTCGGCGCGGTGGGCGCGGCCGTCGCGGTGGGCACGGGCGCGCTGGCCGTCCCGGCGCTGCTGCTGCCGACGCTGGTGTCGGCGCTGGCCTGGTACCTGGTCGGGTTCTTCCTGTTCGCGACGCTCTACGCGGCGGCGGGGGCGCTCGTGTCCCGCCAGGAGGAACTCCAGTCGGTGACCGCGCCGATCGCCGTCGTGCTGCTCGTGCCGTTCCTGCTCGCCGTCGCCGTGCTGCCCGTGGACCCGCGCAACCCCGTCACCACGGTCCTGTCGTTCGTGCCGTACCTGTCGCAGACACTGATGCCGGCCCGGACCGCGCTGGGCGTCACCGACTGGTGGGAGCCGGTGCTCGCCTACGCGCTCGCGCTGCTCGCGCTGGCCGGGATGGTGGTGCTGTCGGCCCGCGTCTACCGCAACTCGGTGCTGCGCACCGGGGCCCGGGTCCGCTGGCGGGACGCCCTCAGGACCGGGCGGCCTTGACCTGGTCGTAGCGGGCGAGCGCGTCCTGCCGCTCGGCCTTGTGGTCGACCATCGGCTCCGGATACCCCTCCGGGATGCCGCCCTTCAGCTTCCACGGCTGGTGCACGGCCTTGCCCTCGACGTCGGCGAGCTCGGGCACCCAGCGGCGCACGTAGTCGCCGTCGGGGTCGAACCGTTCGCCCTGGGTGATCGGGTTGAAGATGCGGAAGTACGGCGAGGCGTCCGTCCCCGACCCGGCCGTCCACTGCCAGCCGTGCTGGTTGGAGGCCAGGTCGCCGTCGACGAGCAGCGCCATGAAGTGCCGCGCGCCGCGCCACCACGGGATGTGCAGGTCCTTGACCAGGAACGACGCGACGATCATCCGCACCCGGTTGTGCATCCACGCCTCGCCGCGCAGCTGGCGCATCCCGGCGTCGACGATCGGGTAGCCGGTGCGGCCCTCGCACCAGCGCTCGAAGTCGGCGTCGGCCGCCTTCCCGGTGCGCAGCGGCAGATGGTCGAAACCCTTGTCGTAGTTCTCGCGCGCCGAGTCCGGGCGCCGGTGGAGCACGTCGGCGTAGAACTCGCGCCAGGCGATCTCGGTGCGGTAGGCCTTGACCGAGTCGCCCCGGTGCTGCGCGAGGTCGGCGAGCAGCGTGCGCGGGTGCACGCAGCCGTACTTGAGGTACGGCGACATCCCCGAGGTGCCCTTCTTCGCCGGCAGGTCGCGGTCGGACTCGTAGTCCAGGACGCCCTCGTCGAGGAAGTCGCGCCAGCGCGCCAGCCCGGCGGACTCCCCCGGCTCGGGCAGCTCGGCCTCGACCGGCTCGTCGCCGGGGACCTTCACCGCGCGCGGACCGCCGTCCTTGTCCGAGGGGTCCATCCAGGTGCACGTCGACGCGTCGGTGCCCGCCGGGGGGCGCCAGCCGTGGTCGGCCCACGCGCGGCTGAACGGGGTGAACACCTTGAACGGCCCGCCGCCGCCCTTCTCCACCCGGCCCGGCGCGACGGCGTACGGCGAACCGGTGCGGACGAGCTCGACGCCGCCGTCGGACAACGCCTTCTCGACGTTCTCGTCACGTTCGCGGCCGTAGGGGCCGTAGTCCGCGGCGACGTGCACGGTCTGCGCGCCGACGGCCCGCGCGACCCGCGGGACGACGTCGGCCGGGTCGCCCCTCACCACGAGCAGCTTCCCGCCGAGGGCGTCGTCGAGCTCGCGCAGGCAGCCGTAGAGGAAGTTCGCCCGCGCGGCACCCGAGGGCTTCAGCAGGGCCGGGTCCAGCACGAACAGCGCGAGCGCACGGTCGGCGGCGTCGGCCGCGGCGAGGAACGTGGGCTGGTCGGCGACCCGGAGGTCGCGCCGGAACCAGACGACGGCAGTGCTGGGCGCCATGCCGGTCGACGCTAGCGGCGCCGCCGCCGCGCCGCCCGCCGAGCCGTCGCACCCCTCCGCTGTGCCCCCAGGGGAACTCTCGTGGCGTAGAGCGCTACGAGGGTTCCCCTGGGAGCGCCGGGACGGCGGTGCGCGAGGCGGGGCGGCGGCTCCCCGGAACGAGCGAGCGGGCCGGTCGTGGGACCGGCCCGCTCGGGAGGTGAGGCGGTGGGGCTACGCGGTCAGCGCTGGCCGACCGGGACGTAGAGGCGCTCCGCGGAACCGGTGTAGAGCTGGCGCGGACGCCCGATCTTGTTCTGCGGGTCGTTCATCATCTCGCGCCAGTGCGCGATCCAGCCCGGGAGCCGGCCGAGCGCGAAGAGCACGGTGAACATCTTCACCGGGAAGCCCATCGCCCGGTAGATGACGCCGGTGTAGAAGTCGACGTTCGGGTAGAGCTTGCGCTCGACGAAGTAGTCGTCGGCCAGCGCCTTCTCCTCGAGCGTCATGGCGATGTCGAGCAGCGGGTCGTTGACGCCGAGCTTCTTCAGGATCGTCTCCGCCTGCTCCTTGACGATCTTCGCGCGCGGGTCGTAGTTCTTGTAGACCCGGTGCCCGAAGCCCATCAGCTTCGCGCCCTGCTCCTTGTTCTTGACCCGGTTCACGAAGTCGTCGACGTTGCCGCCCTCGACGTCCTTGATGCGGGTCAGCATCTCCAGGACCGCCTGGTTGGCGCCGCCGTGCAGCGGGCCGAACAGCGCGTTGACGCCGGCGGAGATGGAGGCGAACAGGTTCGCCTGGCTGGAGCCGACCAGCCGCACCGTCGACGTGGAGCAGTTCTGCTCGTGGTCGGCGTGCAGGATCAGCAGCGTGTCGAGAGCGCGGACCATGTCCGGGTCCAGCTCGTAGGGCTCGGCAGGGAACCCGAAGGTCATCCGCAGGAAGTTCTCGACGAGGCCGAGGGAGTTGTCCGGGTACAGGAACGGCTGCCCGACGGACTTCTTGTACGCGTAGGCGGCGATCGTGAAGACCTTCGCCATGAGCCGCACGGTGGAGAGCTCGACGGCCTCCTCGTCGTGCGGGTCCAGCGAGTCCTGGTAGAAGGTCGACAGCGCGCTGACCGCCGACGACAGCACCGGCATCGGGTGCGCGTCCCGCGGGAAGCCCTCGAAGAAGCGCTTGAGGTCCTCGTGCAGCAGGGTGTGCCGGCTGATCCGGTTGGTGAAGGCGTCGAGCTGCTGCTGGCTCGGCAGCTCACCGTAGATCAGCAGGTAGCTGACCTCGAGGAACGTGGAGTTCCCGGCCAGCTGGTCGATCGGGTAGCCGCGGTAGCGGAGGATGCCGGCGTCACCGTCGATGTAGGTGATCGCGGACGAGCAGGCAGCGGTGCTGGTGAAGCCCGGGTCGAAGGTGACCAGGCCGGTCTTGCCGAGCAGCTTGCTGACGTCGACGGCCTGCGACCCCTCCGTCGGGGTGTGCACCGCGGTCTCGAACTCGCCGCCCGAGTACCGGAGTACGGCGGTGTCGGACTTGGCGGCGGTCTCGTCGGACATGTGGAGGTTCCCTCTCACAGCGGGGATCAATCGGGTCTCGGGCACACGCTAGCCCGCCGGGGCGATTACGCAGAACGCGGCGACGATTCTCACCCTCCGTCGCGGGGTGCCCGATATCGGAGGAACTCCGGGAAGCGCCACACGCACAGCAGCACGCCCACGATCACGGCGAGGCCGCCGAGCGTCGCGGTGGGGCCGGGCCCGACGAGCGAGGCCACCGACCCGTGCCACATGTCGGCGAGCCGGGGCCCGCCCGCGACGACGACGATGAACACGCCCTGCATCCGGCCGCGCATCTCGTCGGTGGCGACGGTCTGCAGCATCGACGACCGGTAGACCGAGCTGACCAGGTCCCCGGCACCGGCGACGGCGAGCGCGAGCACCGCGAGGAACAGCGAGCCGGTGAGCCCGAACACGAGCACGCCGCCGCCCCACACGCACACCGCGACGACGACCGCGACGCCCTGGCGCTGCACCTTCTGCAGCCAGCCCGAGAGCACGCCGCCGGCGACCATCCCGATCGGGATCGCGGCGTACAGCAGGCCCTGCTGGATGCCGCCGTCGGCCGACCCGCCGAAGGTGTCCACCGCCATCTGCGGGAACAGCACCCGGGGCATGCCCAGGCCCATCGCGATCACGTCGACCAGGAACGAGACGAGCAGGATGCGCTGCGTCCCGACGTAGCGGAAGCCGTCGACGACCGAGCGCAGCCCCACCTTCGGGCGGGCGCCGTCGACCCGTTGCGCGGAGCTGGGCAGCGCGGGCAGCCGCCAGGTCGCCCACAGCGTCGCCAGCAGGAAGATCGCATCGATCAGGTAGAGCGTCGACAACCCGATGAACGGGATCAGCACCCCGGCCAGCAGCGGCCCGAGCACCGCGCCGACCTGCACGACGGTCATGTTCAGCGCGTTCGCCGCGGGCAGCTGCTCGGCGGGCAGCAGCCGCGGGATGACCGCGCTGCGGGTGGGCTGGTTCATCGCGAGCATCGCCGACTGGAACGCGAACAGCACCAGCACGACCCACACGTTCCCGGCGCCGCTGGCCGAGACCACCCACAGCGCCAGCGAGCTCAGCGCGATGCCGGAGCCCGTGAACAGCAGCATGACCCGGCGGTCGACGGCGTCGGCGATCGCGCCGCCCCAGAGCCCGAACACCACGAGCGGGACCAGCCCGAACAGGCCGGTCAGGCCCACGTAGGCCGACGACCCGGTCAGCTGGAAGACCTGGATCGGCACGGCGACGACCGACAGCTGGGCGCCGATCACCGTGACGATCCCGGCGGTCCACAGCCGCCGGTACGCGGGCGTGCGCAGCGGGGTGGTGTCGGCGAAGGTCGACCGCAGCAGGCCGGTGACCCGACCGGCGCGGGTCCGGGTGGTCGGGCCGTCGCCCGTTGCGGACGGGACCGGCCGGGTCGGGGAGTCCCGTTCCGCGCCGGGCACGGGCTCGGTCGGCCCGTCCCCCGGATCGTTGCGACTGCTCACGACGTCAAGGTGTACACGGGCCCCCCGACGGTGCACCTCCGGGTTCCCTCCTAGGGGGCGAGCCTGCGGACCGACCAGGCGTCGTCGCGGCCGGCCTCGAAACGCAGCCGGTCGTGCATGCGGTCGGCGCGGCCCTGCCAGAACTCGACCTGCCACGGCACGATCCGCCAGCCGCCCCAGTGCGGGGGCCGCGGGATCTCCTCGACGCCGTCGAAGCGGCGGGTGACCCCGGCGAGCGCCTGGTCGAGGACGGTGCGCCCGGCGACGATCGTCGACTGCGCCGACGCCCAGGCACCCAGCTGCGAGCCGCGCGGGCGCAGCGCCCAGTAGGCGTCGGACTGGGCGTCCGAGCAGCGCTCCACCCGGCCGGAGAGCTGCACCTGCCGCGCCAGGTCGTACCAGGGGAAGGTCACCGAGGCGACGCGCGTGCGGTTCAGGTCGTGGCTCTTGGCCGAGGTGTAGTTCGTGTAGAAGACGATCCCGCCGGCGTCGAGGCCCTTGCACAGGACGGTGCGCGACGACGGCAGCCCGTCCGGGTCCGAGGTCGCCAGCACCATCGCGTTCGGCTCGGTCAGCCCGGCTTCACGGGCCTGCTCCAGCCACGCGGTGAGCTGTTCGTGCCAGGTCGGGGCCAGGTCGTCGACGTCGAGCGGGCGGCTCGAGTAGTCCGTCCGCATCCTCTCGAGCGCGGGCGCGTCGGTCATCGGTTCCCCTTCCGGCCAGGTGCGTGCGTCTCGCACGGTAAGCGCGCCGGAGCCGCGTGTGCACCCGCCGATCGGAGTGGTCGCGACCGGTGTTCGCGGACGGGAGCCCGGTTCGTGATCGACGCCACCGGTCGGTCGCGTTGCCCTGCTGACCCGTTCGGAGCAGGGTGACGGCGACGATCCGAGCCGAAGGAGACCCGGTGACCGAGACGACCGCGCACGAGGTGCCCCCGCCGCCGCCCGGCTTCACGTCCGGGCTGGAGGGCCACGTCGCGTTCCGCACCGAGATCGCCGAACCCGACAAGGACGGCGGCTCGCTGCGCTACCGCGGCGTCGACCTCGAGGACCTCGCCGGCACCGTGACCTTCGGCGACGTCTGGGCCCTGCTGGTCGACGGCCGGTTCGGGCAGAGCCTGCCGCCCGCCGAGCCGTTCCCGATCCCGGTGCACACCGGCGACGTCCGGGTCGACGTGCAGGCGGCGCTGGCCATGCTCGCCCCGTACTGGGGCTACCGCCCGCTGCTCGACATCGACGACACCGAGGCCCGCGACAACCTGGCCCGCGCCTCGGTGATGGCGCTGTCCTACGTCGCCCAGTCCGCCCGCGGCATCGGTGTGCCCGCGGTGCCGCAGTCGCGCATCGACGAGTGCTCCACCATCACCGAGCGCTTCATGACCCGCTGGCGCGGCGAGCCCGACCCGCGCCACGTCGCCGCCGTCGACGCCTACTGGGTGTCCGCCGCCGAGCACGGCATGAACGCCTCGACCTTCACCGCCCGGGTGATCGCCTCCACCGGCGCCGACGCCGCCGCGTCGCTGTCCGGCGCGATCGGCGCCATGTCCGGCCCGCTGCACGGCGGCGCCCCGGCCCGGGTGCTCCCGATGATCGACGAGGTGGAGCGCACGGGCGACGCCGAGGCGCTGGTCAAGGGCCTGCTGGACCGCAAGGAGAAGCTCATGGGCTTCGGGCACCGGGTCTACCGGGCCGAGGACCCGCGGGCCCGCGTGCTGCGCCGCACCTGCCAGGAGCTGAACGCCCCGCGCTACGAGGTGGCCGCCGAGCTGGAGCGCACGGCGCTGGCGATCCTGCGCGAGCGGCGCCCGGACCGTCCGATCGAGACGAACGTCGAGTTCTGGGCGGCGGTGATCCTCGACTTCGCCGAGGTCCCGCCGCACATGATGCCCGCGATGTTCACCTCGGCCCGGACCGCGGGCTGGTCGGCGCACGTGATGGAGCAGAAGCGCGAGGGCAAGCTCGTGCGTCCGAGCGCGCAGTACATCGGCCCGGGCCCGCGCCGTCCGCAGGAGGTCGAGGGCTGGGACTCGGTCGTCGCCCGCTGACCGCGCCCTCGGTGTGCCCCCAGGGGAACTCTCGTGGCGTAGAGCGCTACGAGGGTTCCCCTGGGAGCGGCCCGGCGGGCAGCGGCGCGGGGACCCGCCGGCGCCGGATCGCCAGCGACAGCCCGGCCGCGACGACACAGAGGACGGCGCCGCCGTACCAGGCCGCGTCGTAGCTGCCCAGCGCGTCGCGGACCAGCCCCGCGACGAGGGCGGCGAACGCCGCCCCGATCTGGTGCGAGGCGAAGATCCAGCCGAACACCACCGCCGAGCGGGCGCCGAACGCCTCGCGGGCCAGCGCCATCGTCGGTGGGACGGTCGCGACCCAGTCCAGGCCGTAGAACACGACGAACGCGAGCATGCTCGCGTTCAGGTCGGTCCCGAACAGCGGTGGGAGCAGGAACAGCGACAGCCCACGCAGCGCGTAGTAGGCGCCCAGCAGGAGCCGCGGGTCGACCCGGTCGGTCAGCCAGCCGGAGAAGATCGTCCCGAGCAGGTCGAAGATGCCGACCAGGGCGAGCAGGGAGGCAGCCGTCGTCGCGGGCATGCCGTGGTCGTGCGCGGCCGGGACGAAGTGGGACTGGACCAGCCCGGCCGTCGTCGCGCCGCAGATGAAGAACCCGCCGACGAGCAGCCAGAACGTACCGGTGCGCGAGGCGTCGGCCAGGGCCCGCAGCGCCAGCCGCGCGGCACCCGTGCGCTGCGGCGGGACGACGTCGGCCTCGGTGCCGCCGTAGGGCAGGACCCCGGCGTCGGCGGGGCGGTCCTTCAGGAACAGCAGCACGACCGGCACCACGGCCAGCGCCGCGCCCGCGGTGATCAGCGCCGCGGGCCGCCACCCGCCCGACTCGACGACGGCCGCGACGAGCGGCAGGAACACCAGCTGCCCGGTAGCGGTGGCGGCGGTGAGAACGCCGGAGACGAGGCCGCGGCGGGCGACGAACCAGCGGTTCACGACGGTCGCGACCAGCGCCATCGCCATCGACCCGGTACCCAGCCCGACGACGACGCCCCACAGGAGCACCAGCTGCCAGACCGCCGTCATGAACACGGTCGTGCCCGCGCCGACCGCCACCATGACCAGCGCGGTCGCGACCACGCGGCGCACGCCGAAGCGCTCCATCAGCGCCGCCGCGAACGGCGCGGTCACCCCGAACAGGGCGAGGTTCACCGCGAGTGCGAAGGAGATGGACCCGATGCCCCAACCGAACTCGGCGTGCAGCGGCTCCACCAGCACGCCCGGCGTGGAGCGGAACCCGGCCGCGCCGAGCAGGGCGAGGAACGTCGCCCCGGCCGCCCACCAGGCCGGGTGCACCCGGCGCCGCTGCGTGTCCGCCGTCGCGGGCGCTGTCGTCATGGCTCCATCGTGCGGTGGCGCTGCGACGCGCAACAGTGGCCGTTCGGACGACATGTGTAAGAATTCGGCCATGCACCGGGTCGGAGTGCTCGCCGTCGACGGGGTGATCGCCTTCGAGCTGAGCATCCCCGAGCGGATCCTCGGAACCACGACCACGGCGGACGGCACCCCCCTCTACGACGTGCGGGTCGCCACCGTCGACGGCGGCCCGGTCCGCACCAGTGCCGGGTACCGGGTGCTGCCCGAGCACGGGATCGAGGTGCTGGAGCGCGCGGACACCCTGGTCGTGCCGGCCGTGCGCGGCCCGAACACCGGCGCCCCGGGCGCGGCCGTCCTCGGCCTGGTGCGCCGGGCCGTGGACCGCGGCGCGCGGGTGGTCGCGATCTGCACCGGCGCGTTCACCCTCGCCGCCGCCGGGGTGCTCGACGGCCGCCGCGCCACCACCCACTGGGCGCACGTGGACGACTTCCGCGCGCTGTACCCGCACGTCGAGCTCGACCCCGACGTGCTGTTCGTCGACGACGGCGACGTCCTCACCTCGGCGGGCGTCGCCGCGGGCATCGACCTCTGCCTGCACCTGGTGCGCCGCGACCACGGTGCCGGGACCGCCGCGGCGACGGCCCGGCGCAACGTCGTCGCGCCGTGGCGGGAGGGCGGGCAGGCGCAGTTCGTGGAGTCCCACGTCCCCGACCCCGGCGGCGGCCCCGACACCCGCGCCGTGCGCGAGTGGGCATTGCAGCACCTCGACCGGCCGCTCGCGGTCGAGGAGCTGGCGGAACGGGCGTCCATGAGCGTGCGGACCTTCACCCGCCGCTTCCGCGCCGAGACCGGCACCAGCCCGGGGCGCTGGCTGTCCGCGCGCCGCCTCGACCTCGTGCGGCGCCTGCTGGAGACCACCGACCTCCCCGTCGAGCAGGTCGCGGCCCGCTCCGGCTTCGGCACCACCGCCGCGCTGCGCCAGCGGCTGCACGCCGACATCGGGATGGCCCCGCTCGCCTACCGGCGCTCGCACCGCGCCCCCGCCGTCACCCGGTGACGCCGGCGGGTGGCGCGCAGCACTCGTCGCACGTCACGCCGGTCCGGCTGCGACACTGGTGGAGTGACCTCCCCTGCCGATCTGAAGATCCCCGGCGATCTCCTTCCGCAGGACGGCCGCTTCGGATGCGGTCCGTCCAAGGTGCGCCCCGAGCAGCTGTCCGCCCTCGCCGCGACCGGTGACTCCCTGATGGGCACCTCGCACCGGCAGAAGCCGGTGAAGGAGCTCGTCGGACGGGTGCGGTCCGGGCTGGCCGAGCTGTTCTCATTGCCGGACGGCTACGAGGTCGTCCTCGGCAACGGCGGCTCCACCGCTTTCTGGGACGCAGCCGCGTTCGGCCTGGTCCGTCAGCGCTCGCTGCACCTGACCTACGGCGAGTTCTCCCAGAAGTTCGCCGACACCACCACCGGCGCGCCGTTCCTGGCCGACCCGGTGATCGTCAAGGCCGACCCGGGCAGCGCGCCGGAGCCGGTGAGCGACCCGTCGGTCGACGTCATCGCGTGGGCGCACAACGAGACCTCGACCGGCGTCGCGGTGCCCGTCAACCGGCCCGCGGGCACCACCGACGACCAGCTCGTACTGATCGACGCCACCTCGGGCGCCGGCGGGCTGCCGGTCGACATCACCCAGTCCGACGTCTACTACTTCGCCCCGCAGAAGGGCTTCGCCTCCGACGGCGGCCTGTTCCTCGCGATCATGAGCCCGAAGGCCCTGGAGCGGGTCGCCGAGCTGGCCGCGTCGGACCGCTGGATCCCGCCGTTCCTGTCGCTGGCCACCGCCGTCGACAACTCCGGTAAGGACCAGACCTACAACACGCCGTCGCTGGCGACCCTGTTCCTGCTCGAGGACCAGGTCCGCTGGATGAACGCGCTGGGCGGGCTCGACGGTTGCGTCGCACGGACCCGCGACTCCTCCGACCGGCTCTACACCTGGGCCGACAAGAGCAGCTTCGCGTCGCCGTTCGTCACCGACCCGGCGCACCGCAGCCTGGTGGTCGGCACGATCGACTTCGACGACGCCGTCGACGCGACCGCGGTGGCGAAGGCGCTGCGCGCGAACGGGATCGTGGACACCGAGCCGTACCGGAAGCTGGGCCGCAACCAGCTGCGGATCGGGATGTTCCCGGCCGTGGAGCCGTCGGACGTCTCGGCGCTGACCGCGTGCGTCGACTGGGTCGTGGAGCGGCTGGGTTCCTGACCATGTCCCGGGAGGGCATCCCCTCCCGGGTGAACGAGGACCGTCCACCGAGGTGGGTCGACCGGCTGCGGTCGGCCCACCCGGCGGTGGCCCTCGCCGTGGCGGTCGTGTTCGTCGGCACCCCGACCGTCCTGACCGCCGTCACCAGGGTGCTGCTGACGGACACGCCCCGGCCGCCCGCGGCCGCTCTCCCGCTCCTCGCCGTCGCGCCCGGTGACGCGAATCCGGCCTCGAGCGGATCACCGTGCTCTTCGCCATGGTCCGCGGCATCGCTCTCGCCTGCTCGGCCCGGGCCGCCGCGTCGTTCGTGGCGGCCGAGGGTCTTCTCCACGTACTCGTGCTCCTGACGTCCGCGGTCGGACCGGCCACCCTCGCCACCCGGATGATCCGGCCCAGCGCCGCCGTCGAGCCGTTGTCCGAGCCGGCCACGGTCCGAGCGGGCGGGGGACCACCCGCGCCGGTGACGAATGTCCGCGCCGGCAGGGGCAACGGGCGGCGGGCAGCGGGCGCCGACGTGCGCATCGGTCGGTGATCCACATGGCGCGCGCAGTTCCGTCGTTCGCGCGCGTCCGGACGCGCGCGGGCCGCGGATCACCGCGCGGACTGCGGATGACCGGGCGGGCGGTCACCGCGACGGGAGCGCGCCCGCAGGTACCTCGCGTCCACCCTCCACGACGGCCCCGGCGCCGTTCCCCGTCCTGACACCGCGCCGGGGGAGATACGTCCCGGCCGTCCCGTTCCGCATCGGGGGTGGCCACGGCACCGCGCCTGCCGGGTTGCGTCGCGGCGCGGCGTCGTTGCGTGATCGATAGCAACTCGTTGTAGTCACACGCGTATCAATCGCCCCAATTACCTCGTGAGTCACGACCTGTGCGACGCTGCGCACGGTGAGTGAGAACGGCTCGGCGGTCCCCCGGGCGAGTAGGTGTTGTCGACCAGGCAGAACTCGCCCGGCGCGCCTCACCCGGCACGGACCTCTCGCCCTCTACCGTCACCCGGACGGGGACGACAGCAGGAGGTCAGGTCGATGCGCGCGTTGCGGGTCGTGGGGGTGACCGGGGACGGCTCGGTCGTCCTCGAGGACCCGGGGCGTCGCGAGCGCTACACGGTGCCGGCCGACGAGCAGCTGCGGGCCGCGGCACGGGGTGACGTGACCCGGCTCGGCCAGATCGCGATCGAGTTGGAGAGCCAGTTGCGCCCACGGGAGATCCAGGCCCGAATCCGGGGTGGCGCGTCGGTCGACGAGGTCGCAGCCGCGGCCGGCGTCCCGACCCAGAAGATCGAACGCTTCGCCTATCCCGTCCTGCTCGAACGGTCGCGGACCGCCGAGCTGGCCCAGGGTGCCCACCCGCAGCGCACCGACGGACCCGACTCGCGCACGCTCGGTGAGACCGTCGCGCACACCTTCGGCCTGCGCGGACAGGACTACGGCGGAGCCGGCTGGGACTCCTGGAAGGGCGAGGACGGCAAGTGGGTCGTCGTCCTGACGTGGCAGACCGGCCGCTCGGACAACGCCGCGCACTGGGCGTTCCAGCCCGGCGCGCACGGCGGCACCGTCGTCGCACTGGACGAGCACGCCTCCGACCTCGTCGAGGGCCTGCCCGCACGCCCGCTGCGTCCGCTCGGCGCGGTGGTCGACATGGCCCGCGACGAGGACCACACCCCCCAGGCCCCGACGCCCGCCGCTCCGGCGCGCGCCGTCGCGGCCGCCGGTGGGCAGCAGCCCGAGGCCT
>NZ_WWFY01000078.1:0-7489 GCF_009864975.1 Pseudonocardia sp. SID8383 | reverse complement strand
CCCGCCGCGGAACTGCTCACCGCGGCGTTCCTCGACCACCCGTTCACCCGTCACACGATCGATGCGGTCGAGCACCCCGCGACCTCTGGGCGCGAGCCAGGAGCTGCTGCTGCGCGAGGTCGGCGTCCCGCACGGCCCGGACCGGCCGGCCACGACGAGTGGCCCCTGAGAACGGCCCGGGAACGGCCCTCCGGGAACGCCGCGGCGCCGGGCACCCTGGGGGGCCGACCACGCCCGGAGGAGAGGACCCGCCGTGTACGTCCCCGCCCACTTCGCCCACACCGACGAGGACGTCCGGCAGCTCCTCGCCCGCCCCGGTGCCGCGGACCTGGTCACGGCCGGCCCGGAGGGACTCGACGCGACGCTGCTGCCGTTCGTCCACGACCCCGACCGCGGCGCCCTGCTCGGTCACCTCGCCCGGAACAACGACCACTGGACCCGCGTCGACGGCAGACAGGGGCTCGTCATCGTCCGCGGGCCGGACTCCTACGTCAGCCCGTCCTGGTACGCGTCGACGGCCGAGCACGGCCGGGTCGTGCCCACCTGGAACTACGTGACCGCCCACGTCCGCGGCACCGTGGTCGTCCACGACGACGTCGACTGGCTCGACGCCGTCGTGCGGCGCCTGACCGACCTGCACGAGGCCGGCCGGCCCGCGCCCTGGAGCGTCGACGACGCCCCGGAGGCGTTCGTGCGGGGGCAGCTGCGCGCGATCGTGGGCGTCGAGCTGCGGATCGAGAGGATCGAGGCGAAGCTCAAGCTGAGCCAGAACCGGCCGGCCGCCGACGTCGACGGCGTGGTGGGCGGGCTCGAGGCCGCCGGGGACCACGCGGGCGCCCGGGCGGTGGCGGCACACCGCCGGTGACGGACGACGACCGGACACCGGGCCCGTCCGCCGCGACGGGCTCGCGGTGTTCCCTCATCGTGTTCTCTGAACTGGCATCGCCTCATGGCGATGAATTGCCCTGACGTCGGCCCGGCGGTGGCGCTGTTCCGGTCGCTGGTCGACCCGGCACGGCTGGCCATCATGCTGCGGCTCGGCCGGGGCGAGGCCCGCGTGGTCGACCTGACCCGCCGGCTGGGTCTCGCCCAGTCGACGGTGTCGGAGCACCTGGCCTGCCTGCGGGACTGCTGCCTGATCGACTCCCGGGCCGAGGGACGCCAGTCCTACCACCGCCTCGTGCGCCCGGAGCTGCTCGACCTCCTGCGCAGCGCCGAGACGGTGCTCGGCTCGGCCGGAGCCGTGGCCGACTCCCGGCAGACGCTCCGCCGACCGCTGTCGCTGACGGGCCGTCCGACCCGTCGTCCGGTCGCCGCCGGACACGAACATGCCGACGTCAGGACGACGTCACGGCTCCGACGGTCTCCGATCCGGTGCGATCGAGCCCGCGTCGGCGATCGCGTCATGGAAGAAGGCGACCGCCTCGAGCTGGGAGGCGACCTCGAGTTTGGCCAGGAGAGAACTGATCTGCGTGCGGACCGTCGACAGCGAGATCGACAGGACCCGGGAGATCACCGCAGCCCGA
The DNA here is from genome assembly GCF_009864975.1 of Pseudonocardia sp. SID8383. Lineage (NCBI taxonomy): Bacteria > Bacillati > Actinomycetota > Actinomycetes > Pseudonocardiales > Pseudonocardiaceae > Pseudonocardia > Pseudonocardia sp. SID8383. The sequence continues at coordinate 5,963 of NZ_WWFY01000078.1, read as the reverse complement.
TGGCCGGTGGCCAGCAGCCGGAGAACCTGCAGTTCGCGTGGAGACAACCTCCGCACGTGGCCCGACCGCACCTCCACCCGCCAGCAGTACCGGGCGTAGTCGTCCAGCCACCGAGCCCGGTCGCCACCACTCATCACCAACTGGTGGCCGGCGACCGCGGCCACGACAGTGAGCAAGGTCTCCAGCGGCGCCGACTTCGGAACCGCACCGAGTGCACCTGCCATGATCATCGCCCCCAGCATCGGGCCGTCGTGGCGTCCCGCCAGAGCCACCACCCGACACCCCGTCCGGGTCAGCGCGGCGACCAGATCCGGAACGCGGACGTCCCACCCGCTCGTCGCCGAGCCGATCGCCGGCTCCATCAGCACGACTCCTGGCGGATACGCGCCGGCGGCCGCCAGCATGACGTCGTGCGGACCGAGCACGATCTGGTGTGCCTCGTTCCCAGCCCGCCGCAGTGCCAGGCACAGTGCCGTGCCGACCAGGTCGTGTCCGTCGATGACCAGCACGGTCGTGCAGCCGTGGCCCTCGCCCGTCCCGTCGGGCGGGATGACGGGAGGGGCAACCGGGGGCGCGGGCCGGGACGCCGTCGACCGCGGCGCGCCCTCGGCGCCCACCGGCCCTTCGTCCACCCCGGTCGTCACGTCGCCACGCCGCGACCGGCCCGCCGGCCCGCCACGTCGGCGGTGGTCGTCCCCGTGGTGTAGGCCAGGACGGCGGCCTCCTCGTCGGGGAACATCCGGATCCGGTCGAGCATGCTCCGGCTCCGCGTCGGCAGCCGATCGGTCCGTCCGGTCACACCGGAGAGCCAGACGGTGACCCCGAGTCGTGCGGCCTCGAACGGTGCATGTCGCAGCGTCGCGACGCCGCCCGCGTCGATGGTCGTGGTCGCAGCCAGATCGATGACCACGTGCGTCTTGTCGGCGAGACCGGCCTGGATGAGTTCCAGCTGGGCGTCGAGCAGGCGCAGGACCCGAACTGCCAGGCCCGCATCGAGCCGACCGGCCACGTAGATGAACCACAACCGGGGATGCGTCGATCCGTCGGGGTCGAATGCGGATGTGACGGGCCGGTCCGACGAGGCCTTGACGGCGATACCTGACATGGAGGGTTGCGCTCCTTGCTCGATCGGAGTGTCCCGGGGCCGGAGCCGACACCTGACTCACGTGTCCGATCCGGGTCTGCGTGAGTCGGTGAACGGAGTGGACGACCACTCCGGTCCGACCCTGTGTCCGAGGATTTCGGTAGCATCCAGCGCTTCCACGACGGGCCGGTGGACGTCGCCGGACCGGGAGGAGCGCGCCGACCGTCGAGTCGTAGCGCCACCCGCATACATGCCGAACGGTGGAACAGCCACGCCGATCGAGAATCGCGCGCTCGCGCGGCTCTCGAAGCCGGCATGCCACCGCCACTCCTGCGGAACGGCGCACTCGCACAGTCGCGAACGGGTCGTCTCCGGGTTCCAGGGCAGTCGGACGAGCGTGACCGCCGTGCCCGACCTTGGCTAGCACCGTTCGGCGGATCTCGTCACCGGTGGCACCGGCGCACGCTGTGAGAGCGGTGCGCGCGAGCCCGTGCGGCCGGCGCCGCGGCGCGGACCTTCCCGGCCGAGGGGTCACTCCGCGATGTCGATGACAGCCCACACTGTCTTGCCGTCGCGGGTCCGTCGCACGCCCCACGAGGCGAAGGCGCTGATGAGCGTCAGCCCCCTACCGCGATTGCTGCCGAGGCGGGATCGTCCTGGGGTGAGCACACCCTCGGGGTCGGTGTCGTCGACCTCGATCAGCCATCCACCCGGCGTGGGGCGGATCCGGACGTCGCCGCCACCACCGACGTGATCGACCGCGTTGGCCACCAGCTCCGTGCAGACCACCTCGGCGCGGAACACCAGGTCGTCGACCGCAGGGAGGTGCTCACGGATCCACCGGCGCAACAACGGCAGGCACGAGTGATCGAGGTACGGGTGGGACAACGACCGGGTCATCCTGCCCCCTCGGTCGAGTGTCACGAACTGGACGTCCGATCCGACCATCGGTAAGCAGTACCCACGACCCTGCGTCATCATTCGCAGACCACCCGACGACTGGTGTGAGCCGGACGCCCAGGAGCAGGATGCCCGAGGACATCACGAGCGGCACGATGGAGCCGGCTCCCGAGTGCGCTGCCCTCTACAGCCCGGAGCGGCTGACGGCTCTACGGCGCTCGGGGCTCGGGTCGGAGTCGGATCCGGAGATGGAACGCTTCGCCGCCTGGGTCCGTCGCGCGCTGGCGACCCCGATCGCTCTGGTGACTCTGGTGCAACCCGACCGGCAGGTGTTCCCCGGGATGGCGGGGTTGACCGGGCCTGCCGCCATCGCCCGGTCGACCCCGTTGACGCACTCGTTCTGCCAGTACGTGGTCACCTCAGGGCAGTCCCTGGTCATCGCTGACGCCCGGATGGACCCTCGGTTCAGGGACAACCTGGCGATCCCGGACCTCGGCGTCATCGCCTACGCCGGGATGCCGCTGACCGACGAGCACGGCCGTGTCCTCGGATCGCTCTGCGCCATCGACAACGAGCCCCGCCGGTGGACGGCGGAGGAGACCATCGCCCTCGGCGAGATCGCCCGATCGTGCTCGACCGAGCTGCGCCTCCGCCTGGCCCGGTACGACACCAGCACCGAGACCATCCTCCGCGCCGAGGCCGATTCCGTCCAACGGCGCGCGCACCTGCGTGGCCAGATGCTGTTGCGAGCCTCGCAGTCCTTCACCGACACGAGCACCGTGCCCGGCGTCCGAGCGCGCATCGACGAACTGCTCGGGGGCGAGCTGGCCCCCTCCTACGTCGAGACCGTCCTGCGCGACAGGACAGGTCGTCTGCACAGCCTGCCTGCCGATGCCCGTTCACCGGCAGAAGCCGGGGATCTCGATGGTGCCGTCGACATCGATCCGACTGTGGACCAGCGACTGACCACGACGCTCCGCGTGCGCACCCCAGCGGCGATCGCGATCCGGGAACAGCGCGTCGTGCACTACGGGAACCAGGACGACCTCGCCGCAGCACACCCGGCCGAGGCGGCCGAGGCGATGCGACGCCGTGGCGTGCACACCGTCGTCGCTGCCCCGGTCCCGGGCCGCGGTGCTCCCGCCGGTGCGATCCTGCTCGGCTGGGACCGGCCCGATGCGGTGGAGACCGCGGACCTGCTCACGATCGCCACCATCGCCGGTTACGCCGGGCAGGCACTCGAACGTGCCCGGGACCTGCACCACCGCACCTCCGTGGCCCACGAGATGCAGAACGCCATGCTGACGGTGCTCCCCGACATCGACGGACTCACCATGGCCGCCCGCTACATCCCGGCCGACGCCCGACTCAACGTCGGCGGGGACTGGTACGACGCCACGGTGATGACCCACCCCGGGCGCCCGGACGTCCCGATGGTCGGGATCTCGGTGGGCGACATCGTCGGCCACGACCTCCCCGCCGTCACGCTGATGGGACAGACCCGGTCCATGCTGCGCCAAGCAGCGTGGGACCACTCCGGCCGACCGCCCTCGACCGTGCTCTCGGCCTTCGAGACCGCGAACCACGAACTCCGCCTCGGCGCCGCAGGCACCGCCGTGCTCGCCTACACCCACCGCACCGCCGACGGCCGGTGGCTCCTGCGCTGGACCAACGCCGGCCACCCGCCGCCGATCCTGATCCACCCCGACGGCAGCACCGAACTGCTCACCGACCACGACGCCCTGTTCGGGTTCGACTTCACCATCGGCCAGGAGCGCGCGGACCACGAACGTGTCGTCGAGCCCGGCTCCACACTGCTGCTGCACACCGACGGCCTGGTCGACGGCCCCGGCCTCGATGTCGACACCGCCACCGACGCACTGCTCGCCACCATCGAGCAGGTATCTCCTGGGACACCCGATGACATCGTCGATGCCGTGATGGCGACGCTCTCCGACCCCGCCCACGACGACGCCGTCGCACTCGCGATCCACTTCGACGCCCCGGCCCCAGCGGTCGCATCAGATGCCGTTGCTCCTCCATGGGAGAGAGCCCCCACTCCGCGCTGAGGGGCCGGGTGGCCGGACACGGCGCGGCGAACGGGCCGGGGGTGTAGTGGGCGAGCGACGGGGCAGGCGTGGCCGGCCCCGCGCCGCCGCGACGAGCACGACACCACCACCGAAGGCCGGCTGTTCCGCGGTGCCCGGGGTGGCCCGCACGCCGCGGTGCCCACCTGGTTCGACGGCCGTGTCCCCGCCCCGCAGGTCCCGTCCTGGGCCGGACACACCGGGACAACGAAAAAGACCCCCGGTTCCGGCGTTTCCGCTGGTCGGGGGTCTCTTTCACCTGCTGTGGCTGGTCCAGGATTCGAACCTGGGAAGGCTACGCCGACGGATTTACAGTCCGCTCCCTTTGGCCGCTCGGGCAACCAGCCGGGGTGCACGTCGCTCTTGCTGAGTGCGTGAACGAGGATACGACACGACCGACGGCCCCCGACGAGGGGGCCCCGACCGACCCGAGGGAGTGACCGATGGCCGACCCGTCGTTCGACGTCGTGAGCAAGGTGGAGCGGCAGGAGGTGGACAACGCCCTGAACCAGGCCGCCAAGGAGCTGTCGCAGCGCTTCGACTTCCGCGGCACCAACACGACAGTCGCATGGGCCGGCGAGGAGGCCGTGACCTTCGAGTCCGACACCGAGGAGCGGCTGCTCGCCGGGATCGAGGTGTTCAAGGAGAAGCTGATCAAGCGCTCGATCAGCCTGAAGGCCCTCGAGGTGGACGAGCCCCAGCTGTCGGGCAAGGCCTACAAGGCCGGCGGCAAGATCCTGCAGGGCATCGCGCAGGACAAGGCCAAGGAGATCAGCAAGGCCATCCGCGACGAGAAGCTCAAGGGCGTCCAGGCCCAGATCCAGGGCGACCAGCTGCGCGTCTCGGGCAAGAAGAAGGACGACCTGCAGGCCGTCATCGCGCTGCTCAAGTCCAAGGACTTCGGCATCGCGCTGCAGTTCACGAACTACCGGTAGCCGGACCGGCTCACCGGCCCCGGACCGCGGGCCGCAGGTGCGCCCACGGCCGCGCCCGCTCCAGCTGCGCCGCCAGGGCGAGCAGCAGCGGCTCGGACCCCGGCCGCCCGACGAACTGCACGCCCAGCGGCAGCCCGGACGCCGTCCGGTACAGCGGCACCGACGACGCGGGCCGCCCGGTCAGGTTCGCCAGCTGGGTGTAGGGCACCGGGGCGAAGTTGGCGTCGACCAGGCTCTCGACCAGGCCGAGCCGTCCGAACAGGCCGGACGCGCCGGCCCGCAGCAGCGCCTGCGCGCCGATCCGGGCCGGGGCGGGCAGCGCCAGCTCCCCGATCGGCCACGGCGGCCGGGCCAGGGTCGGGGTGAGGAGCAGGTCGTAGCGCTCGTGGAATGCGGCCAGCGCGCGGGTGTGGTCCTGGCGGCGGGCGAGCGCGGCGAGGTAGTCCGGCGCGGGGGTGGCGCGGCCGATCGCGGCCATGACCCGGGTCTCGATCTCGAAGGCGTCGTCGCCGCAGCCGGTCAGCGCCCGCGCCGCCGCCACCTGGGCCGAGATCGTGGAGAACCAGGTGGTGAGGAAGTCGGTGGCCAGCGCCCGGCCGTCGAGGGCGGGGGCGGACTCCTCCACGACGTGCCCGAGGGAGGTCAGCAGCTCGGCGGCGTCGGTGGCCGCGGCGACCGCCTCGGGGTCGACGTCGGTGCCCAGCGGCGAGGCGGTGGCCAGCCCGATCCGCAGCGGCGCCGGGTCGTCCCGGACGGCGTCGGCGTAGGGGCGCTCCGGCGGACGCACGATGTAGGGGCCCTCCGGCTCCGGCCCGGCCGACACGTCGAGCAGGGCCGCCGAGTCCCGCACGGTCCGCGACAGCACGCCCTGCACCGCCGCGCCGTGGAAACCCTCGGCGACGTCCGGCCCGGACGGCGTCACGCCGCGGCCCGGCTTGAGCCCGAACAGCCCGCAGG
>NZ_WWFY01000777.1:0-251 GCF_009864975.1 Pseudonocardia sp. SID8383 | reverse complement strand
GACCCCGACGCCGGGCCGGTCCGGCGCTACGTCGTCGACCAGGCCCGCAGCTGGGTCGAGCAGCCCTCCTTCGAGGGGCGCCCGCAGCCGCCGGTGCACCACGCGTCGGTGTCGGTGTCGGTGGAGTTCGACGACGTCGCCCGGCTCGGCGCGTGGCTGTCCGGTGTGGGCCGGTTCACCGGTGCGCAGGTCCAGGGGATCACCTGGGGCCTGGCCCGCGACCACCGCCGCGGGGTCGAGCGCGCGGCCCG
>NZ_WWFY01000776.1:0-1254 GCF_009864975.1 Pseudonocardia sp. SID8383 | reverse complement strand
GCGGGCGCGTTGGGGACGAGACCGGTGGCGCAGGTGCGGACCACCCGCCAGGGGGTCTCGGCGACGTCGGGAGTGGTGAGGTCCACGCGGGCGATGCGGTGCCCGTCGGCGAGCAGCGCGGCGGTCAGCGACGCGAGGTCCCCGGCCGGCCCGGTGCGCAGCGGGCCGCGGGTCGCGGGCGCGGTGAACCGGGGCAGATGCTCCTCCTGCACGCGCGGGTCGAGCCACACCTGCACCTGGGCGCCGAGGTCGCGCACGGCGGCGTAGCGCCCGCCGGCGTCGTCGCGGTAGCGGCGGTCGGCGCGGTGGTCGAGGTAGAGGCCGCGGGCGAGGACACCGGCGTCGATCGAGGCGTACACCCAGCCGTCGGGGTCGAGCAGTCCGCGGGTGAAGACCCAGGTGTGGACGGCCTCCAGCACCGCCTTGGTGGCGGCCTCGGCGGCGTCGAAACGGGCGGCGCCGCCCCCGGCGACGATCCCGGTCTCCGGGTCGACGACGACGGCACCGACCACGGCCGCCGGGTACTCGGTGGGCAGCTCGACGAGGTGGACGTCGAACGCGGCCCCGGCCAGCGCGGCGTCGAGCCCGGGGACCGAGGCCCGGTCGATGCCGTGGGAGGGCAGCCCGAGGTGCCACCAGCGTTCCAGCGCGTCGCGTTCGACGAGCTCGAGCAGGCCGCGCCGGTGGGCGTCGACGGCGCCGTCGCCGGTGGCGATGCCGGCGTAGTTGAGGTGGTGGAAGCGGGGTTCGGCGCGACGGGCCCCGCTGTGGTGGTTGAGCAGCGCCCAGGAGGCGGGCAGCCAGGTCGGCTCCTCGTCGGCCTCGACGCCGGCGATCCAGCGGATCGGCAGGTCCTCGGTGAAGCGCTGGTAGGGACGGCCGTCCTGCCAGTGCGCGAGCAGCGGCAGCTCCTCGGGCCCCCAGCACCGGTGTCCCGCGGCGCGCAGCTCCGCGGCCGTGGTGAGCGGCAGGTCGCGCGGGACGCGGTTGCCGCAGTAGCGCTCGACCGCCTCGCCGAGTGCGGCGGTGCGGGCGCCGTCGCGGTCGCCGAAGGTGGTGCCGAGGCTGACCCGGTCCGCGGGCCAGGCGCCGAGCCGGCGCGCGTCGGACACCTCGGCGGTGACGGCGCTGTAGGCGGCGGGCAGCCCCGGCACGGGGGCGACGTCGACCAGCCGGCGGACGATCCCGCCCAGCGGGTCGACCAGCACCTCCACCGGCAGTACGGGAACGGTCGGTGCCGTCACAGGGTGACCT
>NZ_WWFY01000775.1:0-449 GCF_009864975.1 Pseudonocardia sp. SID8383 | reverse complement strand
CCGGGGCCCGCCTCGCGCTCGGCTCCGACGCCCCGGTGGCGCCGCTGGACCCGTGGATCGCGCTCGCCGCGGCCGTGCACCGCACCGCCGACGACCGGGACCGCTGGCACCCCGAGCAGGAGATCGACCGGGCGACCGCGCTGGGTGCGTCGTTCGGGGTGGTCGACGGCTCGGCCGCCGCGGTCGTCGTGGGCGCGCCCGCCGACCTCGTGCTGACCGACGCCGACCCGACCTCCTGCGACCCGGCGACACTGCGGGCCATGCCGGTCGCGGCGACGCTCGTCGGCGGCCGGTTCACCCACCGCGCCGGTGTCTGACCCGGGGGTGCACGAGCGGGTCGGGCTCCCGGGCGGGCCGCTGGACCTGCTGCGTCCCGCCGACCCGGAGGCCGTCGCGTTCGACCCGGTCGCCGTCGGCGAGGGTGTGGAGGAGCTGCACCCGCCGCACTG
>NZ_WWFY01000774.1:0-1163 GCF_009864975.1 Pseudonocardia sp. SID8383 | reverse complement strand
GGTTCCGGCCGCACCGGACCGGCTGCCCCGGTCGGCACCGCTCCCCTAGGCGGCGCGCACGGCACAGCGGCAGGGTGCGCCCTGCTGGCAACCGCAGCCGCAGGTACTCGCGCACCCGCAGGCCGAGGGCACCACACCCACCGGGGCACGTCCCGCCGCCCCACTGCAGCAGCCGCCGTCGAGACAGCTCAGCCGCGGGACGGCCGGGAGCGGTGGTGCCGGTGCCGGGGCGGAGACGCCGAGCGCCGCGAGTACCCGGTCGGTGAGATCGGGGAGCGGGTCCGCCGGACCGACCCGCGCGAGCCGTCCGAGCCGGTCGGCGCCGTCGGCGAAGGCGCGGCAGGACGCGCACCCGGCGAGGTGGTCCTCGGCCGCCGCGCGCTCGTCGTCGCCCGCCTCACCGTCGAGACGGGCGGACAGCACCTCGCGGTAGCCCTGACAGTCCATACCGTCACTGTCGTACACGAGGCCCGTCCGGTTCCACCCGACCCCCGTCTGTGTTCCGCCCGCGCGTCCCGACACCGACGACATGCGCGGTGAGGACGTTGCGCAGCCGCCGCGAGCTCGCGGCGCTGTTGCGCGCCGACGGCTTCTCGTGTGTCGACGACGCCGTGGGCGCCGACCTCTGACGCCTGCGGCGGCCGGTGTTCCCGCCGGCCCCCTCCTCGCAGCCCACGTCGCACACCTTTCTGCGACCTCGCAGCCCCTGCAGAGGGTGCGAGGTCACAGGAAGGCATGCCAGGTGCGCCGACCCACCGGCACGACAGGACCGGATGCGACTCCCACGAGAGAGCTCCACGGCCCCGACCACCGGCCCCGAGGGACCCGCGCCAGGGACCACAAACAGACACACTCATGCCCGGCCGGGCCGGCATCACGCATCGGACCGAAAAAAGTCCGGAAATGAGAAATGCCCCGGACTCGACAGTCCGGGGCACATCCCATGAAGTTGAATGTCGGCGACGACCTACTCTCCCACACCCTGGCGAGTGCAGTACCATCGGCGCTGGAAGGCTTAGCTACCGGGTTCGGAATGGGACCGGGCGTTTCCCTACCGCAATGACCACCGACAACACTATCCAACTATCACCCCACCCCCCAGAAAACCCCGAGAGGCGGGGGTCGAGCACACAAACCGACCCCACGATCCCCGGATCACCGGG
>NZ_WWFY01000773.1:0-737 GCF_009864975.1 Pseudonocardia sp. SID8383 | reverse complement strand
TAGGCGTGCGCGCTCATCCCGATCGCGGTCTCGGTGCGGTGGGTGGCGGCCAGCTCCAGCGCCGCTCCGGCGACGGCGATGCGCCGCGGCGGGCCGTCACCGTTCCCGGTGAGCAGCGCCGACCCGCCGCCTGCGGCGAGCGCCGACCCGGCGAACACGAACGGCAGCTCCCGGTAGGCCTCGTGCCAGCCGGGGACGGCGGTGTCGGCGAGCAGCACGGCGGTGTAGGTGGTCATCGCCGGGCCGAGGAGCCCGCCGACCAGTCCGGCGACGCGCCCGGCGCCGGGCAGCAGCCCGGTGACCTCCGAGGCCGCCGCGGCCCCGGTGACGGTGCCGAACGGGGCGAGGATCCAGGATCCCACCGACAACGGCGAGGTCGGCTTGAACACCCGCATCATGTGCAGGAACCGCTCGGGGCGGCCGAGGTCGTGGATGAGGAACGCGACCGAGGCGACCGCCCCGCCCGCGGCGACGAGCCGACCGGAGCGACGCAGTCCGGGCCGGCAGGTGAGGTCGGCCAGCGCCGCCGTGGACGCTGCGACCCCGGCCGCGCCGCCCAGGTAGAGGTAGGCGGGGACGTCGGGCACCTTCCACACCGGCGGCTTGATGATCGGCCGGTCGTGGTAGCTGCGGAAGTCGGCCTCGGGAACCATCAGCCGCTCGCCGCGGCCGCCCCGGCGGCGTCGCCGTCGCTCGGCGCGGCTGGGCGCGGGGCGGGTGTCGTCGTGCCCGGCGGG
>NZ_WWFY01000772.1:0-833 GCF_009864975.1 Pseudonocardia sp. SID8383 | reverse complement strand
CGGGCGTAGGAGCCCGGGTAGGGCTGGCCGAGGCCGTCCAGCAGGTCCGCGACGCCCCGCCAGGTGCCCGGGTCGGACCCCGCGGTGGTCCGGGCGTCCTCGGCGGAGCACATGGCCTCGTAGCTCGCGATCACCCCGCGCAGCGCGGGGGCGGAGCGGTCCCCGCGGTCGACGAGGTCGCGCCGGTGGCGGCGCAGCCGTCGCAGCCCGCTGGCGTCGGGGGGACGTCCGGCGAGGACGGCCTGGGCGTGCGCGCGGGCACCGTGCCAGAGCAGCGGCGCGACCGCGAAGACGTCGTCGACGCCGGACTCGACGACGTCGAGCCCCTTCCCGACGTGGGCGAACGCCAGCTCCGGGTTGCCCCGCCACATCTCCAGCCCGGCGCGCAGGATCAGCAGCGGCAACCGCTGCTTGGGCAGGCCCGCCGACCCGGCGATCAGCTCGGCAGCGGTGAGGTCGACGTCGGAGCCGTCGAGGTCGCCACGGCCCATCCGCAGCCGGGCGCGGGCCAGGCGCAGCTCCAGCATCTGCGCCCCGGACGGGGCGGCCGACCATGCCGTCGCCACCTCCCGCTCGGCCTCGTCCCAGGCACCGGCGCGGAACAGCCCGTTCGCCGCCACCACCCGCAGCGACACCGACGAGGTCCGGCCCAGCCCCAGCCCGGCCATCCGCTCGGCTCCCGCCCGGGCCGCGGCGACGCCGTCGTCCAGGGCGTTGAGCGGGCCGGTCAGCAGCTCCGCGCGCCGGGCCAGGCACTCCCCCAGCGTCTCCGGGTCGCCGTCGGCCTCGGCGACGGCGACGGCCTCGGTCAGCGCGTCGAGTCCGGCGGCGCC
>NZ_WWFY01000771.1:0-1182 GCF_009864975.1 Pseudonocardia sp. SID8383 | reverse complement strand
CGACCCGGCGGATCGGGCGCTCCGGGTCCCCGGCACCGCGCACCCCCCATGCGGTGGCGGGCAGCGCCGCGGCGACCCGGCGGGTGAATGCCGCGAACGGCTCGGCGGCGGTGAGCTCGCCGACCCGGCCCAGCCCCAGCGACGACGGCAGCGGCGCCATCTCCAGCAGGTCGAAGGCCGGTTCCTCGTAGGGGTGCGCGGCCCGCAGCGCGGCGACGACGTCGCGGCGCCGCGACCGGGGCAGCACCATCTCCAGCCGGGTCTCCGCGACGCGCTCCAGGCGGCCGACCGACCCGATGACCGGGGCGGCGCCGTCGAGGGGAAGGAACTGGCCGGTCCCGGCGGTGGCGAACGAGCAGTGCGAGTAGTTGCCGATCGCGCCGGCACCGGCGTCGGACAGGGCGGTGTGCACGGCGGCGATCGACGGGCCGACCGGCACGAACGTGACGATCTTGTCCAGGGCCGGGCCGGGCTCCGGTTCCAGCGGGCCGGACACGGTCAGCCCGAGGGCGGCGGCGAGCGCGTCGGAGACGCCCGGGTCGGCGACGTCGGCGTTGGTGTGCGCGGTGAACAGCGCGACCCCGGCCCGGATCAGCCGGTGCAGCAGGGCGCCCTTGGGGGTGTCGGCGCCGACGCCGTGCACCCCGCGGAGCAGCAGTGGGTGGTGGGTGACCAGCAGCTGGGCGCCGGAGGAGATCGCCTCGTCGACGGTCTCCGGGGTGGGGTCGACGGCGAACAGCACCCGGGAGACGGTGTCGTCGGGGTCGCCGCAGACCAGGCCGACCGCGTCCCAGTCCATGGCCAGCCGGGGCGGGTAGGCGGCGTCGAGGGCGGCGACGACGTCGCGCACCGTGCTCACGCCGACACCGCCAGCCGGCGCAGTGCGGCGTCGAGGGACTCGACGAGGCGGCGGACCGTCTCCGGCGGGCGGACCGCGACGCGCAGGTGGTCGGGCCCGAGACCGGGGAAGGTGTCGCCGCGGCGCACCGCGATCCCGGCCTCGCGCAGCATGCGCCGCACCGCCTCGCCGGTGCCGTCGGGCAGGTGCAGCAGCAGGTACGGGGCGGGCCCCGCCGACACGCCGACGCCGTCGAGGCCCGACAGCGCCGCGGCCATGGAGACGCGGTGTGCGGCGAGCTCGCGGGCCGTCCGGTCCGCGGCGGAGACCGCATCGGGCTCGCA
>NZ_WWFY01000770.1:0-1298 GCF_009864975.1 Pseudonocardia sp. SID8383 | reverse complement strand
CCGCGCTGGCCGCCGTCGACGCGGCGCGCGGGGCGGGTGCCGCCGGCGCCGTGCACCGCACGCTGTTCCCCGCCGCGGCCCCGGCCGCCTAGGAGCTCCCCGGCGATCGGCCCGGTTGTCCACAGTGTGTGCTCTCCTGTGGACAACCGGTGCCACCTGTGGACAGGTGTCAGGTCCGCCGCTCGCCGAGCACGCAGAACTCGTTGCCCTCGGGGTCGGCGAGCACCGTCCAGGACACCTCGTCGGCCGGGGCCCGGTGCTGGCCCACGTTGACCCGGGTGGCGCCCAGCATCAGCAGCCGGGCCACCTCGGAGTCGCGGACGCCGTCCGGCCGCAGGTCGATGTGCAGGCGGTTCTTGGTCCGCTTCCCCTCCGCGACCGGCACGAAGATCAGCCCGGGGACGACGCCCTCGGCGGGCTGGATCTCGAACTCCGACGCCGAGGCGTTCACGACCGTCCAGTCCAGGGCCTCGGCCCACCAGCGGCCCAGCCGGACCGGGTCCCGGGCGTCGACGACGACCTGCTCCCACTGCAGGGGCATCAGACGTCGACCGCCGTCTCCCGGTCGGGGACCAGGAGCGTCGTGGCGTCGGGCCCCAGGTCGTCGAAGAACCGGTAGTGGAGCGCCGGGTCGGCGAGGGTGCCCTCGTGGATCGGCACCACCGTCCGCGGTGCGACCGACCGCAGGTAGTCGACGGCCTCGGACACCTTCAGCCAGGGTGCGCCGGTGGGGAGCAGCAGCGTCGCCAGCTCGTCGACGCCCGGCGGGACGTAGGCGTCGCCGGGGTGGAGCAGCGCGCCGTCGACGAGGTAGCCGTTGTTCGCGACCAGCGGGATGTCCGGGTGGATCTGCGCGTGGTCCCCGGACCCGACGACGGACACCTCGGCGCCGCCGAGGGCCAGCACGTCGCCGGGGGCGGCGGTGCGGGCGTCGACGCCGTCGAGCTGCCCGGCGGTCTGGCCGTCGGTGACCAGGGCGGCGTCGGGGTTGGCACGCAGCAGGGTGCGCAGCGCGTCGGCGTCGACGTGGTCGAAGTGCTGATGGGTGACCAGGATCGCGTCCAGGCCGTCCAGGGTCTCGAAGCCGGTCGAGAACGCGCCCGGGTCGAACAGGAGCCGGGCCGACCCGGTGTCGACCAGGACGCAGGCGTGGCCGTAGTGCGTCAGGTGCATGGGACCAGCATGCCCGGTCGGGGGGTGGCGGGCGTCCCGGCTCAGCCGAGCGCCCGCAGCACGGCCTGCTCCTCGGCGTCGGTGAGCCCGGCCCGGCGCCCCCGGCCCGCGCCGAGCCCGCGCTC
>NZ_WWFY01000769.1:0-1491 GCF_009864975.1 Pseudonocardia sp. SID8383 | reverse complement strand
CGACGGTGGCGCCGACAGCGGTGCGAACTGAGCTGAGCGAGCCGACGGCCGGTGCCGGATCGCCCCCCGCGGGCGCCCCGGTACCGGCCGGCGCACGTGCGGCGTCCGGGAACGGCGCCCTCGCGCGGCTGGTCGGCTCGGACACCGACACGTTCGGCGCCCGGAACTGGGGCACCACCGCGCTGCTGCGCACCGGCGCGGACACCGGCGCGTTCCGCGACCTGCTCGACCTCGACGGCGTCGACGAGCTGCTGTCCCGTCGCGGGCTGCGCACCCCGTTCCTGCGGCTGGCCCGCAACGGGTCCGTCGTCGGCTCGGGTGACTTCACCGGCCCGGGCGGGGTGGGCGCCGAGGTCGGCGACCAGGTCCGCGACGACAAGGTCGCCGCGCTGTTCGGCGACGGCAGCACCGTCGTCCTGCAGGCGCTGCACCGCGTCTGGCCCGGCGTCATCGACTTCTGCACCGCGCTCGCCGAGGACCTCGGCCACCCGGTGCAGGCGAACGCCTACATCACCCCGCCCCAGTCCCAGGGCTTCTCCGCCCACTACGACGTGCACGACGTGTTCGTGCTGCAGCTGGCCGGGCAGAAGCACTGGCGCGTCCACGCACCGGTCCACACCGACCCGCTGCGCAGCCAGCCCTGGAGCGACCACGGCGACGCCGTCGCCGCCCGCGCCCGCGACGACGAGCCCGTGATCGACCGGGTCCTCGAACCCGGTGACGTGCTCTACCTCCCCCGCGGCTGGCTGCACTCCGCCACCGCGCTCGGCGACGTCTCGGCGCACCTGACCGTCGGCGTCCACGTGGTGACCCGGTACGCGCTGGTCGAGTCGCTGCTGGCGCTGGTCGCCTCCGACGAGCGGCTGCGCGCGAGCCTGCCGCTGGGGGTCGACCTGGCCGACCCGGAACAGCTCGCCCCGCACCTGGACGCGGTGCGCGCCGCGCTGACCGGTGCCCTCGCCGCCGTCCCCGCCGAGGACGTGTCGCGCCGGGTCCGGGGCCGGATGTGGTCCGGCGGGCGCCCGGAGCCGGTCCGGCCGGTCGCCGCCGCCGCGTTCGCCCGCGATCTCGCGCCCGGGGACACCGTGCGCCGGCGCCTCGGGGTGCACCACCGCCTCGTCCCGGGCGATGATCGGGTCGTGCTGGAACTGGCGGAGAAGACGCTGACCCTGCCCGCCGTCGTCGCACCCGCGCTGGCGGCCCTGCTCGGCGGCGGCACCCACACCGTCGGGGACCTGCCCGGGCTGGACGCCGACGACCAGGTCGTCCTCGTCCGGCGGCTGCTGCGCGAGGGCGTGCTCGTCCCGGCCACGGCGTGACCGCGGCCCGGGAGTACCAGCACTGCGCGGAACTCGCCGGGACGGCCGGTGACCCGGCGGAGGGCACCGCGCCGCCCGCGCGGCACTGGTTCCTCGTCGAGCACCCCGGGCCGTGGCCGCGTCAGGCCCTGGCCGGGCTCGATCCCGCCGCCGCGTCGGCGCTCGGGGCCTG